>JABUTQ010000246.1 GCA_021443605.1 Bacteroidales bacterium
AGATCATTATTCGTGAAAGACGGCAAGATGCACATTACTGCCATAGATGAAGACGGGGGATTCTCGCTTTATTCTGCGGTATTGCCTGAGGTAAAATAGAATCTTCTTTAAATGAACTACATACGTTTCATATTAATACTTTGCGCAAATGGTGTGGCATTGTATGAAGCAATTCTTGGCCTTTTGCAAGTGTTTGGTCTGGAGGTGTCTCGCCATACGCGGTTTGTGATAACCGGCTCTTTTTACAATCCGGGCATTTACGGTGGTTGTATTGCTATGCTTCTTGCGGTGCTGGCTTCGTATGTTGTTCAAAACAGGACTGTTGTACTTTGGCAAGAGAAGGCTCTATGGTGGCTCTCTTGTGCATCTTGTGCACTTTGCTTTATCGTTCTCCCAGCCTCATTGAGCCGTGCTGCATGGTTGGGATATGGTGTTGCCGTGCTGATTTTTGGTTTTCTGGAGTGTGGCCTCAGGCAGAGGATCCGGACACATCGTACAATTTCTACTATTCTTTCTACAATAGCAGTGCTGTTGCTTATCGGGATGTTCTTTCTAAAAAAAGATTCTGCCATCGGACGCCTGCATATATGGCATATGGAGATTATTTCCATCGCTGCAAAACCATGGAAGGGGTATGGTAAGGGGCGCGTGTTGGGCGTTTATGGGGATACTCAAGCGGCATATTTTGCTGCAGAGGAGCGTTCGGAAAATATTGTACGGGTCGCTGGTAGTCCTGAATTTGCATTTAATGAATACCTTAAGGTAGGGGTGGAATATGGGGTGCCTGCTATGGTAGCGATGATGGTGTTGGTTATTTGCCTTATTGCCCTGCTGCTTAGGCAAAGGTCTCCATTTGGATATGGAGCCGTGGTGCTGGCTGTATTTGCCTTTTTTTCTTACCCATTCAGTTCTATAAAGTTTTCGAGCGAGGCTGATAGGGTGTGGGAAGCTGCGAATGTATATGATTCAATGGATATGCACGAAGAAGCCATTGAATCGTATGTCCTCGTATATGAGGAACTTAAGGGAAATTATCGTTTTCTTTATGATTACGGATATGCCTTGCATAAGATAGGAAGACACGAGGCAAGCAATGCAATTCTGGCAGAAGGGAGCCGTATTTCATCAGACCCTATGTTTTACAATATAATGGGGAAGAATTTCGAGGCGATGGGACTCCCTTGCAAAGCGGAGGAATGCTATAGGCACGCGCACTTTATGGTTCCCGGACGAATCTATCCGCTTGTTCTGTTGGAAGAAATGTATATTGGTTTGGGGATGTTGGACAAAGCAGAGGAGACTATGACGGAGATAAACAAAATTCACATAAACGAAAGAAACCGCAATATGCAGGACCTCAAGAGGAGGGCTGAGCGGAATCTTGAAAAAGTTATTATACAATGAAATACCATCTATTTAAGAAAATTGCGAACAAAGCGATATTTGTTGCTGTATGTGCAGTTGCCGCATATTTCCTATTGAGAATATTTGTGGTGGATTCCTTTATCGTCAAGGGAAATTCAATGGAGCCGTCGTTTCACGAGGGGCGTAGAGTCTATGTAAACAAGTTGCTGATGGGGGCGAGGATTTACACCGATTTCGATTTCACCAAATCGGAATTGCATTCGTTCCGTATGCCGGGAATGCGGCGTGTGGAGGTTGGTGATGCCGTGATAATAAATTACCCCTTTGCAAGGTGCGAAGATACTATCAACTTCAAGATAAATTATGTGTATCTCAAGCGGTGTTACGGTCGTCCGGGAGACAGTGTGTCAATCGTCAAAGGTCATTATTGCAACTCAAGGGTTGCCGGGGCAATTGGTCCGCAGTATTATCAGGACTTGCTTGGGCAAGAATCCGATTCTTCCCTTGTGGAATGCGGAGTTGCTCTCAAAGCATATCATCTTAACAATAATCTTTGCTGGACGATTTTGAACTTTGGGCCACTATATGTGCCCAAGAAAGGAGACAAGATAGTTCTTAATAAGAATAATGCACTGTCGTATAGGAAGTTGATACAGTATGAAACGGGATATATGCCCGATATCGTAGGTGAAAAAGCATATATCGAAGGAATAGAGATTACACATTATACTTTTGCCGGGAACTGGTATTTCCTTGGAGGTGACAATGTTTTAAATTCACAAGACAGCAGGTATATTGGCCTTATGCCTGAGGAGTATATAATAGGGATTGTGAATGAACGCAAGAATTTTAAGACGAAATAGAATATTTTCACTAAATTCGCAAGTCAATTGGCTTAAGAAGCTGTTTAAATTTGCATTTGTTATGAAATTATCTTTGAATGCGATGACTAAACCAATATCATTTATCTTGTGCGCAGTGCTGTTTCTCTGTGCATGCTCAGAAACCGAGCCGTCTGTAGAAACTATTTATCCTTTACAAGAGACGACAGAGTGCGGCTCTCTTGACAATGTATTCAAAAAGGTTGAAGTCTATGCTATGTCCAATGACGTCCTTGTTTCCAATGTAGCCAAGGCTGTTTTGGTAGGAGAAGACAAGCTTGTAATGCACGATATGGCCAGACAGCTTATCCTTGCAGATTTGAAGACGGGTACATTGACACACGCAGCCCGTAAAGGCAGAGCCACAAACGAGTACACATCAATAAACGATATTGCCTTTGATGGCAAAAATATCCTGGTTTTGGAGGATTCATACATAATGAGTCTCAACTTGAGTGATAAAACGGCAACGAAGCACCAAATTCCAATTCAGTTGCCATTTGATGCAATGGCACCGGTTGACGGAGGCGCATGGTTATTTACAGCATTCCCCTTAGAATCAAATGATTATGATAAGAAAAAGGGCACACTCCTATATAAAGTGAATTATGGCTCGACAGAAAGCGAATCATTTATCGAAAGAGAAGATTGTACTTTCTCCCTGTTTAACATTTCTCAAAGCAGTGGCAACAAATACTATTTGCGTCCGCAAGACAGCAATCATATATTCTACAGGCTCGATGAGGATATTCCCGTTCCGGAAATAAGGGTTGATTTCGGAGACAAAAACATCCCCGCAAGATACTATTTCAATAATGCAGATGAGGATATCGCAAAATATATGCGCGCCGAATACTACAAGTTGCCAATGCACTTTATGAAGACAGATGATGCCATGTATTTTCGCGCGGGAGGCCCCGGAGCAGATGAGTATGACTTCTTATACACAAAGCCCCACAAGGGAGTACGCTGGGAAAACAAGTATATGGATTCATCCGCAAGAATCGTAGCAGCGAGCGCAGATTGCTATTATGCCGTTTTCAGCAAATGTGCTGTAGAAGATGCGGAACATGGAGCATTATACAATCTTTTAGATGCCTCTGTTGGAGAAAAACAGTCTGATTTCTATATAGTTAAGCTATATATATGATAATTCTACGCAATGAAGGCAAAGCGCATTATAATCATTGTGTCAGCTGTAATTGTCGCATCAGTCGCTGTGTCGCTTTTAACAGGCATCATCAACCTGCGGGAACAAAAGGTTGATGATGCTTCATCTGTTAAAATATATACCGAAAATGTATTGGGGCTTGACATGGATATGGTATGGGTTGAAGGTGGAGAGTATATGATGGGGGCAACACCGGAACAAGAAGCCCAGGCTGATAAGGATGAAAAGCCTGTGCATCAGGTATATGTGGAATCTTTTTATCTCGGCAAGCATGAAGTTACACAAAGACAGTGGGAGACTGTGATGGGCACCACAATAAAAGATCAATGGATTCTGTCTCGATGCGACGTTGGAATTTATGGCGGAGAGGGGCCGAATAATCCGATATTTTACGTCTCTTGGAACGAAGCAACTGATTTTTGCAAGAAACTGAGCGACTTAACCGGGAAGAAATATGTTCTGCCGTCCGAAGAACAATGGGAATATGCTGCAAGGGGAGGTAATCGGGCGACAGGTACAAAATATAGTGGAAGCAACAAACTATCTGAAGTTGGCTGGAGTAAGGGGATGAATAGAGGCACCCGTCCTGTTGGAACAACCAAACGTCCCAACTCTCTGGGCATATACGATATGAGTGGCAATGTGGTTGAATGGTGCAGTAATGAATATACAGTCGATTATGTTTCAGGACCATCAACCGATCCCGAAATAACTAAATACGGTACGTTCCGCGTTGCCCGCGGTGGCGGGTGGGATTTGGATGATTTCTATTGCAGGGTATCTGCAAGAATCGGCTATGTAGAGGGAAACCGTACTTTTTGTCTCGGATTTCGTGTCGCCTGCTTAGAGTAACAGGGTAGTTATCTACCTCAAAGTTACGAAACTTCAAGGTCTTCTGCAAATATAATTATATGATAATCAATAAATTAAACGATATTTTTTTAAAACTTGTCATATACTAAGATTCTTACTAAATTTACAAGTTATTTGGCTTAAATGTGTATATGCGAAAAAGAATCATAATACTGACCCTTTTGTTTTGCTTTGTGTGGGGCGGCGGAGTCTGTGCACAGGAGATGGGACTGCAGGAGGCGATAGAGACGGCACGAAGCCAATCTGTACAGGCGAAACAGGCAAGGCATACGTTCATCTCTGCATATTGGGCATACCGTTCGTATAAGGCAAGCCTTCTGCCTTCACTCTCCGTTTATGGAAACCTGATGAATTTCAACCGCTCCAAAACGTTGCTGCAGAGTTATGAGGATGGTTCTTTGCATTATGTTGGGACAAACAATCTGCAAAACAGTCTCGGCATACAGTTGAGCCAGAACATCACCCTCACGGGCGGCCGCATTTCGCTTTACTCCGACCTGGCGAGAGTTGACCAGTTCGGGGCAAACAAGAATCTTACCTGGTATTCCCAGCCTATCACCATATCGTATTCGCAGCCGATTTTCAGTTATAACTCATTCAAGTGGAGCAAGCAGATAGAGCCGAAGAGTTATGAGGCGAGCAAACGAAAATATCTTGAATCGATGGAGAATGTTACCGTCTCCGCTGTCTCCGCTTACTATGCATTTCTGCATACACGTCTCAATTATGACATTTCTAAAGAGAACTATGCAAATACGCGACAGATGCTTGCAGTGGCCAGGGAAAGGATGGCTCTCGGAAGCGTGTCCCGTGAAGAATGTCTTCATCTTGAGTTGCGGATGCTCAACGACAGCATATCGGTGAATGAAAACCTCGTGCGACTGCGAGAGAGCCAGATGGTGCTCAATTCCCTCCTTGGGCTTGACGAGACCACGGAGATTATTCCTGTTTTGGAGGATAACCTCCCTTCAATCATATTGGATTACGATTTTGTGATGGACAAGGTTATGGCAAATGCGTCTTTCAATCTTGAAAATGAGATAAGTGAACTCAATGCCCAATCAGAAGTAGATCAGGCGAAAGCCAATCGCGGCATCACTATGAGCCTCAATGCTCGGTTCGGCTTGTCCCAGACAGGAAAGAAATTCGGTGAAGCATATACTAATCCGCTTGACCAGGAGGTGGTCGGCATTACGTTCAGCATCCCTGTATTTGATTGGGGAATGGGAAAGGGGAAGGTTCAGAAGGCCAAAGCCGCCGAAGAGGTCGTCAAGGCACAGGTGAGACAAAAAGAGATAGACCACCGCAGCACTATCTTTACCGCTGTGGGCGAGTTCAACAACCAGCGACAGCAGTGCTCCGTGTCAAAAAGGGCGATGGAGATTGCCCAAGAGCGATATTCAATAGTAATGGAGAAATTCCGCAACGGCACGGCCACCGTCACAGAGCTCAACACTGCAAGACAAGAAAACGACAGTTCCCGTCAACAATTCATTACAGATATCAGGAACTTCTGGACATCTTATTATACTTTGAGAAAATATACTTTGTATGATTTCATAAAGGATGAGAATTTAGAGGTTGACGAAAAGGAAATGATTGAAAATTAATATAATATGAATATGTCCACGAAGATATTGTATTACGGAATCGCAATAACCGTCTTGAGTTGCATAGTTTCATGCACATCACGTGGTGGAAGCAGGAGGGACAATAAGGCGGAATATGCACCCGAAATAAACCAGGTTGAGGTGGTTGCGCTCGAAAAAACCGATTTCTCAAGACAATTGGTTTCAAACGGGAAGCTCTCTGCGGCGGGGCGGGCCTCGCTCTATTTCACAACGAGCGGCGTGATTGCGAAAATAGCCGTGGAAAACGGCGCGAGAGTTCAGAAGGGGGCATTGCTCGGCAAGATAGAAGACCGTGAGGTGGTGTTGAACCTTGAATCTGCAACCCTGTCTCTCAAAAAGGCTGAGTTGGAGCTGTTTGATTTTCTTGCAAAACTTGGATACAAAGCCGGAGATACCTTGTCTATGGAGAAAAGTGTTCTGGATATGGCAAAGATGCGCTCGGGATACAGCGAGACCAAAAACTCTTATGAGAGGGCAAGGATTGCGCTTGACGGGGCGAGTGTCGTGGCTCCATTTGCCGGCAAGATTGCCGACTTGAAAGCAAAGCGTTTTGACAAGACAAATTCAGATGCATTCTGCACCATCATAGACGATTCTTCGTTTGACGTTGATTTCACAGTGATGGAGTCTGAATATTCATTCCTTGCCAAAGGTTTGACCGTCAAGGTGTTGCCATTTGCGGACCTTACAAGGACAATTGAAGGCAAGATTACCTCGATCAATCCATCCGTTGATAGCAAAGGGCAGATAATGGTGAGGGCAAGGATTCCCAATGATGGTACTCTCATCGACGGAATGAACGTCAAGGTTATGGTGGAGCGGACTATTCCCGGGCAGCTGGTTGTCCCTAAGAGCGCAGTGGTGGTCAGGGATTATATGGATGTTCTCTTCACTTATACGGATGACGGCAAAGCCCACTGGATATATGTAAATATCCTCAATTCAAACAGCACCTCACACGCCGTCGCTGCAAATGAGACTCGCGGGGCAGTGCTGAATGAGGGAGACAGGGTAATCGTATCCGGCAATCTCAACCTTGCAGACGGCTCGTCCGTTGTACTTAAATAATATGCTTAAGCGCATTATTGATAGACCGATTTCTGTGACGATGGTGATTTTTGTAGCCATTGTCCTTGGAGTCGTGAGCACAAATCTACTTCCAATTTCTCTGATACCGGAGGTGGATGTGCCGTATATCACGGTGCAAGTGGCTGATGCACAGATGTCTGCTCGAGAGCTTGATGAAAGTGTGATAAAGCCTCTTCGCCAACAGTTGATACAGATAAACGGGTTGGCAGACATCCGCAGCGAGTCTAAGGACGGTAGTGGCATGATAAATCTCTCTTTCAGCCACGGGGCTGACATCAATTATCTTTTCGTGGAGGTGAACGAGAAGATAGACCGCTCGATGTCTTCACTTCCGGACATAACTCGGCCGAAAGTGTTGAAAACCAGCGCTACCGATATTCCTGCATTCTATGTGAACATAACATTGAAAGAGGGCTCTACAAGTACTTTCGCAGATATGAGCCGTTTCGCGCAAGATGTTGTCACAAAGCGGATTGAACAGCTTCCGGAAGTGGCTATGGTGGATGTGAGCGGTTTTGTTGAAGAAGAGATACTGATTGTCCCTGACAGGGAGAAACTCGTTCAGGCGGGGCTCAATATGGAACGCTTCGAAAGCATAGTTCGCGGAGCCAACGTCAATCTTGGCTCCCTCACGATAACGGATGGCGAATACAGATACAACGTTAAGTTTCTTGCCGACGTAACCTCTGCAGAAGACATTGCAAACGTGTGGTTCAAGTCGGAAGGGAGATTGTTCCAATTGAAAGACGTTGCAGATGTGCGGGTGCAGGAGGCAAAGCGAATCGGAATGGTGCGTTCAAGTTGCACTGCCGCAGTAAGTATGGCTGTAATCAAGCAGGGGCAGGCAAGGATGTCCGATTTGCAGAGCGGTATGAATAGCCTCTTGTCAAACTTTGAGAAAGATTATCCAGACATAAGTTTCGAACTTACCCGTGACCAGACCGAATTATTGAGATATTCCATCAATAATCTTATCAAGAACATAATAATGGGCGTGCTCCTTGCATGTATCGTTATCTTCTTGTTTATGAAGGACTTCCGCTCGCCGGCTCTTGTCTCGCTGACTATGCCTGTCGCCCTTGTGTTCTCGATGGCATTTTTCTATGTGATGGGATTGTCGCTCAACATAATATCCCTCTCCGGCCTCCTGTTGGGAGTTGGTATGATGACAGACAACACAATTATTCTGGTGGATAACATTACTGCACGTTGGCAGAGGAGCGGCAACCTTCGGGAATCTGTGATCGAAGGGACAAAGGAGGTGACCGGGCCGATGCTCAGTTCTGTGCTCACCACCTGTGCCGTGTTCATTCCTCTGGTGTTCACAAGCGGAATCGCCGGAACGCTTTTCTACGATCAGGCAATTTCAGTGACAGTGGTGTTGCTCACGTCTTATCTGGTGACAATCACGGTAATCCCCGTTTATTATTGGTGGTGGTACAAGAATATGCCTTCCTTCAAGCCGAACCCTTTCCTTACAAAGCTCACAAGCGGCTTTGACGCAGTGAGTTGGGAACATCGCACGATGAAATGGTTTCTTGACCGTCCCGCACTCTCAATCTCAGTTTTTGCGGCTTCGTTCCTTGGCATCATACTTTGCTTTATGTATATCCCCAAGGAGAAACTGCCACAGATGACATATAGCGACACGATTCTCGATATAGACTGGAATAGTCAGATTTCGCTTGAACAGAATGCCGAAAGGATAGCCGAGATAGAGCAGATAGCATCTTCAAGTTCAACTCAGATTACCTCTTTGATTGGCGTCCAGCAGTTTGTCCTTTCCCACAGTGGGGATATGGGAATATCTCAGGCCCAGATTTATATGTCCTGTGAAGATATGGATGCCGTTGAAGCTCTGAAACTCAGGATTGAAGAATACTTGAAAGCTGAATATCCCTCGGCGGCATACTCATTCAAGGCGTCCGGAAACATCTTCGATATGGTTTTTGCAGGCAACGAGGCCGATTTGATTGCCCGTCTGCGCCCTGTATCGGCATCGACCATTTATCTTGACAGGCTCAATCCTGTGGTGGGGGAAATCCGAAAGAATTATCCGTCCGTGTCTCCGGTTCCAGTCAAGACAGATGCAACGTTTGTGGTCAATCCGGAGCTTATGACACTTTACGAAGTGAATTACAGCGAGTTAGCCTCTGCGTTAAAGAATGCCCTCAACGAAAACTTGCTCTTCTCCATCTTGCAGGGGACAAGGGCAGTCCCGGTGCTCACAGGTGCGGATGCACGCTCACTCTCGCAGATTCTCGATGAGACCACAATCGTAAAAGATGGCAGAGAGATACCCGTATCTGCCTTTATGTCACAGACTTATGTAGAGGACTTAAAGACAATCGTTTCGGGAGCGGAGGGTAACTATTACCCCGTGGAGATGAATCTCGGCAAGACGAAGGCTTCTGCCGTGATGTCCGACATTGAGAATATAATCAATGCCGGAGAAGACTTTGAAGTGAGTTTCGGCGGTGCTGTTTTCTCAAACAAAAAGTTGGTGAATGAGATGATTGTCATCTTGATTGTTGCCATTCTGCTTTTATATCTGATTCTCGCATCGCAGTTTGAGTCCCTGCTTCAGCCCCTTATCATCCTGTCTGAAATAGTGATTGACATATTTGCCTCGCTTGTGGTGCTTTGGATATGTGGCATAAGCATCAACCTTATGTCTATGATTGGCCTGATTGTCGTTTCGGGAATCGTGATAAACGACTCCATACTCAAGATAGACACCATCAACCGTTTGCGCAGGGATGGGATGGGAATCAGAGAAGCGATTCTGGAGGCAGGAGAGCGCCGTTTCAAGGCGATTGTGATGACTTCTCTGACCACAATCCTCGCGGTGCTTCCGTTCCTTGGGCGCGGGAATATGGGAGATGACCTGCAATATCCTATGTCTGTGGTGATTATTGCCGGAATGACTGTCGGCACGATTGTCAGTGTCTTTATTCTCCCCACGCTGTATCATATAATATACAATGGCAGAAAGAAATCATAGATTTTCGCCGTTTTCGGTGATTCTGATAATGATTGCGTTGTCTGTGGTGGGCATCGCCTCGCTGCCGTTGCTGAACATTCAGCACAAGCCCTCAAGCGGGACAAAGTCAATATCAGTATCTTTCTCATATCCGGGGGCTTCTGCCGAGATTGTGGAAGGGGCGGTGACGTGCAAGATTGAAGGGGTGCTTTCCGGAATTATGGGGAATACGGGGATATCATCCGTTTCTCGCAAAGGGACGGGTACTGTTACGGTGGATTTTGGCAAGGATACCGATATGGCGGCTGCACG
>JABUTQ010000331.1 GCA_021443605.1 Bacteroidales bacterium
CTTGCCGAGCGAACCATAGCATTGATGGTGGCATAGTCCGATAATTAGACCATTTCAGCCCCTTTTCGCAACTTTTTGTAATTATTTCAAATCGGATTCTTATCTTTGCGAGTTATTGAAAAACTTGGAAAAGATGGGATTTTTCAACTGGAGACACAAAGAAAATGAGGGCTCGCTTGACGAGCCGATGCAGAAGACCAGACATTCGATTTTCGACCGCATATCTCGTGCCGTCGTGGGGAAGTCCGTCGTGGATGACGATGTCCTCGATTCTATAGAGGAGGCGCTCATCGCCTCGGATATCGGAGTTGAGACCACAATGGATATCATCGAACGTCTTGAAAAGCGTGTTGCAAGGGACAAATACCTCAATACAAACGAGTTGAACCGTATCCTAAGAGAAGAAATCGAGGATATGCTGTGCTCTTCCGATGCCGATGAACAGGAGCCGTTCGACTTCAGCAAGAAGCCGTATGTGATGATGGTCGTGGGTGTCAACGGAGTGGGAAAGACCACAACTATAGGCAAGCTTGCCGCCCAACTGAGAAGCGAAGGTAAGAAGGTGGTAATTGGTGCTGCAGACACTTTCCGTGCCGCAGCCGTCGATCAGCTTGTAATATGGGCAGAACGGGCAGGGGTGGACATAGTCAAACAAGAGATGGGCTCCGATCCTGCAAGTGTGGCGTACGACACCGTCAAATCGGCTGTGGCAAAAGATGCTGATGTGGTGATTATTGACACTGCCGGCCGCCTTCACAACAAGGTGAACCTTATGAACGAACTTACCAAGATAAGGAACGTGATGCGAAAGGTGATTCCCGATGCCCCTCACGAGGTGCTTTTGGTAATCGATGGCTCCACAGGCCAGAATGGTTTCATCCAGGCTCGTGAATTCACGAAGGCCACGGACGTCACCGCCCTTGCGGTCACTAAACTTGATGGCACTGCCAAAGGCGGCGTGGTAATCGGTATCAGTGCCCAGTTCCACATTCCCGTGAAGTTCATCGGAGTGGGTGAAAAGATAGAAGACCTGAAAATCTTCAACAAGAAAGAATTTATCGAATCATTATTTAAATAGAATAAAATGACAGTTTCATACAATTGGCTGAAAGATTACCTTGATTTTGACCTGCAGCCGGAACAGGTGGCTAAAATATTGACATCCACAGGATTGGAAGTAGAACATATTGAACAGGTGGAGCAAATACCCGGAGGTCTTGCCGGAGTGGTTGTGGCTCACGTGATGGAGTGTGTCGATCATCCCGATTCGGATCACCTTCACATCACCAAGCTTGATGTTGGCGGTGCCGAACCTTTGCAGGTCGTTTGTGGTGCGCCGAATGTGGCTGCCGGGCAAAAGGTCCTCTTGGCTACGGTCGGGACAAAGCTCGTGAATATCCGAGGCGAGGAGCTCAAACTCAAAAAGTCGAAAATCAGGGGCGCTGAGAGCAACGGAATGATTTGCGCTGAGGATGAGCTCGGCATCGGTGAGAGCCACGATGGAATTATGGTTCTTTCTCCCGATGCAATTCCGGGAACCCCCGCGAAGGATTACCTCAAACTGAAATGTGATACCGTATATGAAATAGGTCTGACACCAAACCGCATTGATGGCGCTTCCCAGATTGGAGCCGCGCGCGACCTCTACGCATGGTGCAAGCTGAACAACGTGCCGGTATCGTGGAAACTCCCCAAAGTCGATTCATTCAAGGAAGGTGAAGGTGACGCCATAATGGTTGACGTGCAGGCTGCCGAAGATGCACCGAGATATATAGGTATCACAATCAAGAACGTGAAAGTTGGGCCTTCACCTGAATGGCTCCGCGACAGGCTCAATGCGATAGGACAGCATCCGGTGAATAATGTGGTGGATATTACCAACTTCGTCCTCAACGAGATGTGCCAGCCTCTCCACTCTTTCGATGCTTCGAAGATAGCGGGGAGAAAAGTAATCGTGCGTCGTGCAGTAGAAGGAGAGCCGTTCCGCACACTCGACGGTGTGGACCGCAAACTCTCTGACAAAGACTTGGTAATCTGTGATATGGAAAAGCCGATGTGCCTTGCAGGCGTATTCGGCGGAGAAAATTCCGGCATTACCGAAAATACTACCGAAGTATTCCTCGAGAGTGCATATTTCAACCCTGTCACCATCAGAAAGACATCGAAACGCCATGGTATCAAGACTGATGCTTCTTTCCGTTTCGAGCGCGGCATTGATGAAGAGAACACTATGTACGCCGCAAAGCGCGCCGCTCTCCTCATTCAAGAGATTGCAGGCGGTGAGATTGTTGGCAAGGTGCAGGAGTTCTATCCCGTCAAGCACGAGAAGGCTGTCGTCGATCTTTCATTTGCAAGAATGGAGTCATTAATCGGAAAGCAACTTGGAGCCGAGACAATTCTGAATATTTTGGAATATCTTGATTTTGAGATTGTTTCAAAGAATGATACCGGATGCACGGTCAAAGTCCCTGCATACCGTGTGGACGTCACACGCGAATGCGACGTGGTGGAAGACGTGTTGAGAATATACGGGTACAACAATGTGGAACTCCCCGGCAGTATGAGGGTATCCATCAATCCTTCGCTTCATCCCGATCCCGAGACTGTCCGTGCTGAGATTTCAGACCTCCTTGCTCACCGCGGCTTCACGGAGATTATGAACAACTCCCTCACCAAGAGTGCATATTACGAGAAGTTGAAGACTTATCCTTCAGAGAAATGCGTTAAACTGCTCAATCCTCTGAGCGCCGATTTGGACTGCATGCGACAGACTTTGCTCCTGAGCGGCCTTGAGGTAGTTTCATACAATATCAAGAGGCAGACCACCGATATGAAATTGTTTGAAATCGGAAACGTCTATTCTTATTCGCCCAAGGAGGGAGAAGAGATGCCCGGTGCCATATTGAAGAGTTATAAAGAGCATCAGGCCCTTTCGATACTGGTTACAGGCCCCGGCACAAAATCGTGGAGAAATGAAACGGGCGCCGGCAACTACTTCGTACTCAAGGGGATGGTGGAGCTTATCCTGAGCAGGTTCGGCTGCAACGTATATGATCTTGAATGTGGAGATGCTCCTGGTGACATATTTGAAGAGGGGCTTGAATATAAACTTCAGGGGAAAACTCTCGTTACCCTCGGCACTGTTTCGAAAAAACTCTCCAAGCAGTTTGATATCAAGCAGCCGGTATTCGCGGCTGAATTCTCATGGCCTGTTCTCTTTGAGGTAATCCGCAGAAACAAAGTGAAATACAAAGAGTTGCCTAAATATCCCGAAGTCAGGAGGGATTTGGCTATTCTTGTGGATGAGGACGTTCCGTTTGCAAATTTGCGCAAGGCCGCCCTTCAGGCAGAAAAGGGTCTTCTGAAGCAAATTACTCTGTTTGACGTTTATCGTGGAGAGAAGATTCCTGCTGGAAAGAAGCAGTATGCAATGGGATTCGTGCTCCAGGATATGGAACAGACACTCACCGACCAGGCTGTCGATAAGGCGATGGAGAAGATTCTCAAGGCGTTCGAGACTCGCTTCGGCGCAACTTTGAGATAATTACGTTGCAAATGTCAGTCAAATGATTGGATATTCAAATTAGAATTCATACCTTTGCAGGCCTTTACCGAAAAGGTATTAAAAATAATGTCTAACCCCTTGTTAATTAACTATTTAAAATTATGACTAACGAAAAGGATTTTATCGGGCAGGAAGAGCAGGTTGTCAATGTTGAAAAAGAGACAATCGAATCTTATGCAGAAGAAGCAGTTCCCGTGGAGAAAAAGAAACACGTAAGCAACGCATCAGTTGACAACAGTTCTTTCGACTGGGAAGCATTTGAAAACGACGGCGCTTCTAAAGAAGAGCACAAAAAGGACGAAGATTCTTACAATCAGACACTCTCACGCATTTCAGAGAATGAAGTTACAGAAGGTGTTGTTGCTGCCATCAACAAACGCGAAGTAATCGTAAACATCGGTTACAAGAGCGAAGGTGTCATCAGCATCAACGAATTCCGTTACAACCCTGAACTTGCAGTGGGTGACAAAGTTGAGGTTTACGTAGAGACAGCTGAAGACAAGAAAGGCCAGCTCATTCTCTCACACAAGCGTGCACGCAGCCTCCGCAGCTGGGACCGCGTAAACGAGGCTTGCGAGAAAGACGAAATCGTAAAGGGCTTCATCAAGTGCCGCACAAAGGGCGGTATGATTGTAGATGTTTTCGGTATCGAAGCATTCTTGCCAGGTTCACAGATAGATGTAAAACCTATTCGCGACTACGATGTATTCGTGAACAAGACAATGGAATTCAAGATTGTAAAAATCAACAACGAATTCCGCAATGTGGTTGTTTCACACAAGGCTCTCATCGAAGCCGAGCTTGAAACCCAGAAGACCGAAATCATCGGCAAACTCGAGAAAGGCCAGGTACTTGAAGGCACAGTCAAGAACATCACTTCATACGGTGTATTCGTCGATCTCGGCGGTGTTGACGGACTCATCCACATCACAGACCTCAGCTGGGGCCGCATCAGCCATCCCGAAGAGGTTGTCGAACTCGATCAGAAGATCAATGTCGTTATCCTCGACTTCGACGACGTCAAGAAGAGAATCGCCCTCGGTCTCAAGCAGCTCACTCCTCATCCTTGGGAAGCTCTTGATGCAAGCATCAAGGTTGGTGACAAGGTTAAGGGTAAAGTTGTCGTTATCGCTGACTACGGCGCATTCGTTGAGATTGCTCCGGGCGTAGAAGGCCTTATCCACGTAAGCGAAATGAGCTGGAGCCACCATCTCCGCAGCGCACAGGATTTCTTCAAGGTAGGTGACGAAGTTGAAGCCGTTGTCCTCACTCTCGACCGCGACGAGCGCAAGATGTCTCTCGGTATCAAGCAGCTTAAGGCCGATCCTTGGGCAAATATCCTCGAAAGATATCCCATCAACTCTAAACATACAGCTACCGTATTGAGCATCACCAACTTCGGCGTATTCGTAGAGCTTGAGGAAGGTGTTGAGGGTATGGTTCATATCAGCGAGCTTTCTTGGACAAAGAAACTCAACCACCCTTCAGAGATGGTTTCAGTAGGCGACAAGCTTGATGTTGTAGTATTCGACATCGATCCTGAAATCCGTCGTCTCAGCCTTGGTCACAAGCAGCTCGAGGAGAGCCCTTGGGAGGCTATGGAAGCCGTTTATACCGTTGGTTCAATTCACGATGGTACAGTCGCTTCTGTAAATGACAAGGGTGCCACAATTTCACTCGAAGGCGGCATCGAAGGTTTCTGCGTAGCCAAGAATCTTGTAAAAGAAGACGGCACCACTCCTAAGGAAGGTGAAGTTCTTCCGTTCAAGATTACAGAGTTCAACAAGAACAGCAAGAAGGTAACTCTCTCGCACACTAAGACTTACGACGATGCTCGCAAAGAAGTAGCCGCAAGTGAGGCAGATTCTACCCAGAAGGCTGTGAAGAAACTCAAGGCAAATCTTGAGAAGACCACTCTCGGTGACATATCTGAGCTCGCAGCGCTCAAGAGCAAGATGGAAGAATCTGCTAAAGAGTAGTTGATGGAGTTTTCATTTACAACATTGGGCATAGCTTCGGCCTTGCCCACTGCTGACAGTTATCCAAGCGCCCACGTATTCAAATGTCGTGGGCGTTTGTTCTTGATTGACTGTGGGGAGGGGTGCCAGGCCTTGATGCGCCGCTCCGGAATATCTATCCTCAAAATTGAGAACATTTTCCTTTCACACCTTCACGGCGACCACATTTTTGGGATATTCGGTTTACTCTCCACGATGATTCTGCAAGGGAGGACAGCTCCTCTGTATATCTATGCACCCAAGGCATTCCACCACACCTTGAAATATTTCAAGGATTACCACGGAGACGGGATGTTGTATGAGATTGTATTTGTCCCTCTTGAGATGAAGGAGAAGATGAAGATTATAGATTTGCATAATCTTGAGGTATATGCTTTTCCGATGAACCACAAGATTGAAACTTTCGGATTCCTCTTCAAGGAGAAGGAACCGCAACTCAACGTCCATAAATATCTTGTTGAGGCAGACAATCTCAGCCTGCACGAAATCGCTATGCTGAAAAACGGAGAGGATGTGATTCGTGAGGATGGGGAAATTCTTGAAAACCAAAAATATACATATATTCCATTTGAGCCCAGAAGTTTTGCCTACTGCTCCGATACAGCCCCGTTTGAGCGTCAGGCAGAGTGGATTTCGGGTGTAAATCTGCTCTATCACGAGGCTACTTATTGCAGCGATAACACTGACAGGGCTTCCAAGTATTTCCATTCCACCGCCGCGCAAGCAGCCCAGGTTGCCTCCACCGCCGGAGCCGGGAAACTGATTCTCGGCCATTTCTCTTCCAGATATGCCGATAAAAAACAGTTTCTTCAGGAGGCGAGGGACATATTTGCGGAGAGTTATCTCGCAAGTGAGGGAACAGTTTTTGAAGTGCCCCTCAAACGATTGGATTATTAGACTATAATTATGAAAAGAATATTGACTGTTTTGCTTTGTTTGATGCCGTTTGTAGTATCGGCCCAGAGTGAATTTGTAAAGGTTTCAAGTAAAATCGGCAACACACTGAGATTTATAGATAGATACTATGTCGATACCGTCTCTTTGGAAAAGTTGGGCGATGCTTCCGTCAAAGCCATTCTGGAGCAGCTCGATCCCCACTCGACATATATTCCGGCAAGTGAAAACAAGACATCGAACGAGGAGATGGAGGGGGAGTTCGAAGGGGTTGGAATACAGTTCAATATAATATCCGATACCCTCACTGTCCAGGCTGTCATTGCCGGCGGGCCGTGTGCAAAAGCCGGTGTTATGGCCGGTGACAAGTTTGTGGAGGTAGATACGGTAAAGATTGCCTCTGCCGGAGTCACAAGCACCGATATACAAAAGCTTCTCAGAGGCCCCAAGGGGACAACCGTGACAATCAAAGTTGTCAGGAGAGGTGTTGTTGAGCCCCTTACATTCAACATTACACGAGACAAGATTCCCCTTGAGAGCATAGATGCTGCCTATCAGCCGATTCCGGGCGTCGCCTATATAAAGATAAGTCGTTTTGGACTCAAGACATCAGCTGAGTTTCTCAATGCCCTGCTCAAGGCGAGCAATGAGAGACGGCCAAACGGCATCATCATAGATTTGAGGGGAAATGGTGGCGGAATTGTCGGTGCCGCGATTTTCCTGAGCGATATGTTCCTCTCCAAAGGACAGATGATCTTCTATTCGGAAGGGACAAATTCCCCAAGGAGTGATGTCGTAGCCACCGAAAAGGGGGCATACGAGACGGGCCCTCTCGTTGTGATGATTGATGAAAATTCCGCTTCGGCAAGCGAGATTTTCACCGGAGCAATCCAAGATTGGGACAGAGGCGTGGTTGTTGGTCGCAAGTCATTTGGCAAAGGGTTGATTCAAAGACAGTTCGAGTTTGAAGACGGCTCAGCGGCCAGAGTGACTGTGGCAAGATATTATACCCCGACTGGAAGAGCAATCCAGTCTCCGTACGAAAAGGGTCACAAAAAGGAATATCTCCAGGCGTTCATCGACAGATACGAAAGGGGAGAGAGTTTCAGCCGAGACAGCATAAGCTTCCCCGATTCATTGAAATTCAGTACATTGGTTAAGGGGCGCACTGTCTATGGAGGAGGTGGGATTATGCCCGATGTATTCGTTCCGAGAGACACGAGCTATATCAGCAGTTTTTATCGCAGGGCGGTAGGTCTTGGATTTCTGGTATCTTTTTCTACAAAATACATCGATTCAAAAAGAGTAGAATATACACGGGAATATCCTGATTTTGAAACGTTTGACGCCTCTTTCAAAAGCGATGAGATTTTTGAGGCATATCTTTCAAGCGAAAAAGAGAAAGGATATGAACCATCCCAAGAAGATTTGGAGCGGTCTTCAAAAATGTTGAAATGCCAGCTGAAGGCTCTCGTTGCAAGGGCTCTCTTCAGTGAAAATGAATTTTACAGGGTAATAAATAACGAGGACGAAGATTTCAAAGCAGCTGTTCAAGAGATTTCTAATCTGATAGAGGCTTACTACGCTCAATAGTCGAGAGGGCTCTTTGATAAGCCCTTGCATTGAGCAGATGTTCGGCATAGCTGCTTGCAAACCTGTGCTGTCCGTCGAAAGTTTCCTTTGCGCAAAAATACAAATAATTGTGTCTCTTGTAGTTGAGCACTGCATCAATGGCTTGGATGGGGGCAATTGTGATTGGCCCCGGAGGGAGCCCTTCGTATTTGTAGGTGTTGTATGGTGAATCGACCTCCAAGTGTTTGTTCAGGACTCTGGTTATCCCCTCGGCATTCAGGGCAAATTTTACGGTTGGATCGGCCTGCAGTTTCATTCCGATTTTCAGCCGGTTGATGTATACGCCTGCCACTGTGGCCATTTCTGGCTGGTATTTTGTCTCTTCAATCACAATTGACGCGAGGGTGTGCACTTCATCCTGAGTGAGTCCAATCTCTTTTGCTTTTGCAAGACGGCTCTCGTTCCAGAAATTGTCGTACTCCTTCTTCATTCTTTGCAGGAACTCATTTGGGGTTACTGTCCAATAAACTTCGTATGTGTTCGGGATGAAGATTGAAAGATAGGTCTCTTTCTTGAATCCGAGTTCGTGCATAAGTGCAGTGTCCTGCATTGCCCTGATAAAGTCAAGCGAGTCGGCTTCGAGTTTTTTTGACAGGAACGATGCCATTTTCTCGCTGTTGCGGATATATCCCTGCATCACAAGCTTTACCGGAGTCTGCCACCCGCGGGCGAAAGTGCGCACAAGTCCTTTGTTGTTCAATCCTGAGGCGATTACATATCTTCCGGGTTTGAAAATCGTGTCGAGACCGGCATGTTTTGCAGAGCGTTCGAAAGATTTTTCATTTTTCAGAATACCCGCATTCTTTACGGAATCAATCAGTCCTTCGTAATCGGTATGCCTGTATATATAAATCACGGCGTCGTTTTCAATCGTATTTGCCTGATAATCCCTTACATAGATATTATAGCAGAATATGGCCGCAGCCGCAGTAATCGTGCCCAGTATCGCAATTATGGTGTTTTTCATTTCTTTCTGAGTTTTAAAAGTGTCCCTTCGGATGGCTCAATGTTCTTTTTCAGCCCGTTGTATTTCCTGATATATTCTTCCCGCACGGCAAAACGCTGGGAAATGGACCAAACAGTTTCTCCCTCTTCCACTACGTGCATTTCTATATGTTCAGCCGCCTCTTTCTTCTTTGCTTCTATGAAGATGATATCGCCCGCGTTTATGACGGCATTTTTCTTCAGATCATTGAATTTCAGGATTTCCCATTGGAACAGGCCGAGTTCGTTTGCAAGCGATTTTATTGTCTCTCCTCCGTTTGCCACGATATATTTCACCTTATTGCGGCTCATTATGTTGCGGCTCAACTGGATAGACCAGCTGACTGCCACCGGGCGCTCGATGCTTGCCGGAGAGGGGGGAATCATAGTCTGCGGGATATCCGTGTCGTATTTGTAGAGCTCGTTCTCTTCAATAATCTGAATCAAACGCTTTGCATACTCCGGATTAGTGGCATATCCGGCACTCTTCAGACCGTATGCCCACCCTTTATAGTCAGTGGGTTCAAGATCAAACAGGAATGCGTAACGGTCTGAATATCTGAGGAAATCTGAATGGTCGCGGAACGATTCTTCCGGGGATTTGTACTTTCTGAAACACTCTCCTTTCTTATCGTCATCGTGATAGATTGCACCCCCTTTCCATCCGTGGCATTTAATCCCGAAATGGTTGTTCCCTTCGCGAGCGAGAGTAGATTTTCCGTCTCCCGATTCAAGACACGCCTGTGCCAAGGTGATGCTGGCCGGTATTCCGCTGTATTTCATCTCTGCTATTGCCGTCTCCTTGAACTTTTCGATATAATCCGTCCTCCCTGCGCTTTGGGCATTGAGCGCGAATGATATCAACAATGATAAAATGGAGAGATGAAATGTCCGTTTCATATTGCGAAAATAGTAAAAGTCGGGGACTTTCTTGATAATGGTCAAAAAACTTGTTATTTTTGTATGATAAGGTTATCGATATATGAAAAGAAAGAGTTTGCAAATCGATTACATCGAATACGATTCCTTCGATGAACTTTCCCCTGAAGACAGAAAAGTGCTTGAAAAGGCCGTTGAGGCGGCTGATTCTGCATACGCGCCCCATTC
>JABUTQ010000259.1 GCA_021443605.1 Bacteroidales bacterium
ACGCAACGGCGGGCATACGCCGGAAGCCTCTCGCCACCACCACCCGGCCACTCCACATACCATTTGAACAGATCTCCGTGATACGCTTCGTTGTCGGGAATAACCAGTTCCCAGTTGCCGTTGCCAATCGGTTTCAAGGCATAGTGCTCCTGTTTGCGCCAGCTGTTCATATCACCGATGAGATAAATTTTGTTGGCATTGGGCGCCCATTCCCGGAAATAATATTTGCCATCCTTGTGATGAACGCCATACCAGAGGTGTCCGTTGGCGATATCGGTAAGACAACCCTTGCTCCCTGAAATTTCATTGCAGGTGCCGATAATCCTCTGCTGCCTTGCAAGAATCTTATCCTTGTAAGGCTCAAGATAGGGATCGCTCTTGAAAATCATTTTTCTATTCATCGTCGATAATCTCCTTTAGTTCTTTATCTATTCCGTTGATGCAAGATTTGCAGTATTTGATAAGTTCCATAGCCTTGCGGACATCGTCTGTGATTGATGTCAGCGGGTGTTCGGGGTTCTCGATATCGGCCACGAGCTTCTCAAGCTCGGCAAGGGCCTGTTCGTATGTCAGTTTGTCTTCCATAACAACTGTTTTATTTCGCACTCAACCTTGCCGTCTGCAAGGATGAGCTCTATTGTGTCGTTTATTGCCAATTGCTTGGCAGATTGTATTCTGCCTCCATTTTTCAGTGGCAGTGCAAATCCTTTTTTGAGGATGCTTTCGGGATTGAGCGCGCTTACGCGGTATTCCATCAGATCCAGCTTGTGAACCGCGTCCGACTTCTTGGTCTCTATCGCATTTGCAATCCGTGTCCTGATTAGGTCCAAATGGCCGGAAGCTTCCGATTCCTTTGCCTTGATTGCAAGAAAGAGTCTGTTGGCAATCGAGCTTAAGAATAAATCTTCCTGCTCAAACGTCTCTATGATAAAATCGGCGAGGGCAGTCGGGGTCTTGACATTCATAAATGCCACCATATCAGCAATATGGTAATCTCTATCGTGTCCTATGGCTGTAAAGACGGGGAGGGGGAACTGCGCAATGTTGGCGCAAAGGAGATAGTCGTCGAAGCAGGCGAGGTCTGATACTGCACCACCTCCGCGGATAATCATCACTGCATCGTATTGTTTCCCGGAATCCCAGATTGTTTCGAGTGCGGCAATGATGCCGGAGGGGGCTTCGTTGCCTTGGAGTGGGGCGGGGTAGAGGTCTGTCTCGAAACGGAATCCGTAGATGTTGTTATGGAGATGTTTCATAAAATCTCCGTAGCCGGCCGCATTTTGACCCGAGATAATTGCGAATCTCCTTGGCAAGGCCGGTAGCTTGAGTAATCGATTCATCTCCATCATCCCTTCAGCCGTGAGCCTTTCGATGGTCTTCTGCCGCTCAAGTTCCATTTTTCCAACCGTGAAAGTTGGATCTATATCGTTGATTATCAGAGAAAAACCATAAACTTCATTGTATTGTGCCTGTACCCTTACGAGGATATTCATTCCGGCTTCCAATCGCTGCCCGGTCGTGGTCTCGAAGAATGGGCGTATCATCCGGAATGTGGAATTCCAGATGATACCCTGTGCTTTTGCAGCAATTCCGCCGCGTTGCTCATCTTTCTCTATCAGAGTGATGTAGCAATGCCCGGCGGAATTTACTTTGATTTCGGAAATTTCAGCGCAAAGCCAGACCGGCTTCGGAAAAGCATCCTCTATCTTTTGCCGAAGTAACCCGAGTAGTTCTGTCAGGCTCAGGCTATGTCTCTCTTCCGGCAATTAAATGTTGTTTTTAATCAATTTTTCAAGCTCTGACTGATTGTATATGTCGCGTCCGAGGATTTCCCCTTTCTTGGAAATCACGAACATAGTGGGAATCTGAGTGAGATTGTATGAAGCGGCTGCGGGTGAATCGATTCCAAGTCCGTCGTTTACACTGATCCAAGGCAATTTCTGAGACCTTACGGTAGTGGCCCAAGATGGCTTGTCGATGTCGAGCGATACTTGATAAACCTCCAATCCCTTGTCGTGATATTTTTCATAAATCTCAAGCAGCTCGTTGTTGAACATCTTGTGGTCTTCCTGCCCTACGCTCCAGAAAGAGAGGATGATAAGCTGACCGCTGAGCGACGAAAGGGGAATCTCCTTGCCGTTGATGTCGGGGAGGGATATCATGGGATAGCTCTGCTCCTGGGCATTGTTGAGCTTATTGGCGAGCTCTATCTGGTTTTCGCGTCTTTGAATCTCGTCATTCAATGCCAATATAAATTCGGATGAAGGATAAACAGTTGAGAGAGAATCTCTTATGGCTCTGAATATGAACAGGTCTGTTGTTTGTGCGAAGACCGGTAAGTTTTCGTTGAATTTCTGGAAGAGAGCGGTGGCAGATGTGATTGAGTGGGAATTTGTCATCACGGTCTTCAGGAGATTCTTCCTATAGTCTATGTAAAGCTTTGAGGCTTCGGCACTTATCTTTGCCAATTCTGTCTGGTCGTTTGTCAATTCAGCCAAGCTGTTCAGTTTGCCGAGCTTAGTCATTGCCTCGGCGTATGCTTCGTCAATTAGACGGAGATTTTCAGACTCTTGCGAACCTTCAATAGTGTATTTTCCTGTTTTTGAGGTTTTTATCGATACGTTGTCCCCGGGGAGAAGCACCATACCCGCGAGTTTTGTCTCGCCGCTGTAGATGTAGTAAAATGCGGGGGCATCGTTTACAAGTTTAACCTTGTAGTTGAATGAGCCGTTCTTGTCGGTCTTTATCGTATCTACTATGTTGAGTCTGTTATAGTTGAGTTTGCAGAGCATCACGGTGCTGTCTTCGAGACCGCTTACAGTCGCATCAATCTTTGCGGAAGGCCCCCCGCAAGAGATGATGCACAATGATGCTATCGCTAATACAATCAGTTTTTTCATTTGATTCTTTCGTAAGCTGAGGAAATTTCAAGTGCAATCTGTTTGAACTCCTCTTTTGTAAGTTCTTTTTTAGGATTCTTGAAGTTAAGGTCTCCCTCGGTCTGGAGGGGGACAAGGTGGATGTGTGCGTGCGGAACCTCCATTCCAAGCACTGCGACTCCTACTCTCTTGCAAGGGATTGCCTCCTTGATGGCTTCTGCAACCTTCTTTGCGAATGCAGTGAGGGCGGCGTAGGTCTTGTCATCGAGGTCGAAAATATAATCAACTTCCTTTTTGGGAATTACAAGGGTGTGTCCCTCTTTGAGAGGGGCTATGTCCAAAAAAGCATAACACTTGTCCGTCTCTGCTATTTTGTAGGAGGGAATCTCTCCGTTTACAATTCTTGTGAATATTGATGCCATTTAAATCGATATTTCTAAGATTTCAAAATGGAGCACACCTGAAGGGACGTGCACTTCTACGACATCGCCTTTCTTTCTGCCCATCAATGCTTTACCTATAGGGGTGGCTGCTGCGAGCTTCCCTTCTCTGAAGTTTGCCTCGCTTTCGCCGACAAGGGTATATTCAAACGTCTGGTTGTTGGCTGTGTTCTTAATTTTGACCTTGTTGAGAATCTGCACCTGCTCCGTGCCGAGACGAGACTCGTCAATCACCCTTGCATTTGCAATAGTGTCTTGAAGCTTGGATATCTTGAGCTCAAGCAGTCCCTGAGCTTCTCTTGCAGCATCGTATTCTGCGTTTTCGCTCAAGTCTCCCTTGTCGCGGGCTTCCGCAATTGCTCTTGATATTACAGGGCGCTGAGCCACAAGCTGTTCCAGCTCTTTGTTGAGGTCATCCAACCCTTTTTGTGTTAAATAGTGTGTAGTTGCCATATTACAAAAAATTAAAGAATCCCACATCTCCGGGACCCTTTCATTAGTCTAATATTATTTTCGCAAGTTTGTTGTTATCAAAGCTTTATGGGGCCTGCGAAACACTCTCCCCACAAACTTCACACAAAGTTAATAAAATAAATTAATATTCTTTGAACTTGGGCTTCAAAATTTCCGAATAGATTATGAGATTTTCGGGATCGATTTTCATCTCATTGTTCTTTACAGCTTTTTCTGCAGGTTTTATCTCTGGTTCCGGCTGCGCGGATTCAACTTTTTTTGCCTGAGGGCTCGTTTCAGACCTGTTTTTTCTATACTTGCGCTGAACATCTTCAAATTCTTTCCGAACAGTATCCTCTCCGGATATGAATTCTTCCATTTCCTTGTTTCCCAATTCGGAATCCCGCCTTGGAATATTCGGCTCCCTTTTCGCCTGCTTTTTGGATTCTTTGGAAATCCTCCCGATTATAAATAGTATAAAAACAAAAACTATCCAGAAATCAAAGCCTGCAAGTGTCATTTCAGTATCTCCTTCGCTTTTTTCTTGTCAATTTCCAATTGAGCCTTCAAGTCGTCGAGCGTGTTGAATTTTATCTCGTCACGAATCCTGCAAACAAATTCCACCCGGATATCGAGCCCATAGATAATCTCGTCAAAATCAAGTATATGCGTCTCAATTGTGATTCTTTCGGAATTATCCACCGTTGGCCTGCATCCGATGTTGCAGATGCCGTTGTATCTTTTCCCTTCGACATCAACCTTTACGGCATAAACCCCTTTTTCGGGGACAAGTTTCAACGGCTCGTATAGTTGCATGTTCGCAGTGGGGAATCCGATAGTCCTTCCAATCTTCTTTCCCGAAACCACAACCCCCAAAAGGGGATAATTATAGCCGAGAAGGGAGTTTGCCTTTTCGATATTGCCGGTTTCTATCAGATTGCGAATCACGGTTGAACTTATCGTATGCTCCCCTTCGGTGAGTGCGCCAACCCTGAAAGCCTCTATGCCGACGGAATCTGCAATCTCTAATATGTCGTTTTTCTCCCCTTCGACGCTGCGCCCCAATCTATGGTCATATCCCACTACAAGCAGTTTTGCGCTAAATTTTCCTATGAGATAATTCTGCACAAACTCTTTTGCCGTAAGCCTGCTGAACTCCCTGGTGAAATCCACAATCACTATTTCATCCACTCCGAGCTCCTTGAGCATATCCTTTTTCTCTTGAAGAGATGTGAGGAGCCGCAATTTGTCCGCATCCTGACGCAAAATATTGCGCGGATGCGGCCAAAATGTGACTACTATGCTCTTTTCGCCCCTTGAGCGGGCTGTTTCGCACAAGCTTTTTATGACCTTTCGGTGGCCGATGTGTACACCATCAAAAAAACCGGTGGTTACTACAGCCATTTTACAAGGTCAAAGTCCTGTCGGTGAGGAAGAAGGGCATTCTTTGCATAAACTCTTCCTGCAATCTGGTATGCTCCCGAAACGTCCGGAGTCATTGACAGACGGTATTTCGCAACGCCTTTTTCGAAGCTTACCATCTTATATTCAACAACTTCCTTGATATGGTGTTCTCCTTTCTTATCCTGTTCTGCCACAAGGATTTCGAACCCTATATCCTCAGGATCAGCCTCGCCGAGGAAGACGTCGATTTCCGATATGTGCTCCTGTCCGAGGAAAAGCTCGTATTGGTTGTTGTTGGTCTTCTCGTATGAGAGAATCTCAATCTTCGGCCATTCGCGATACATGAACTTCTTCCAGAATGCAATCTTTCTCGCTACGAGGAAATCATCTGCTACAAGCATTGTATTTCGCTCTGAAAGAGGTTTATAGTATTTATCCAGATAGTCTGACATCATCCTGTTTGTGGTGAAGTCGCAGGCTACCTGGGCAACGGTGTTCTTGATATGGCTGATCCACTCGGGAGAAATGCCGTCGTTGTTCTTCGTGTAGAAGATTCGGCTTATCTCATTTTCAAAGATGTTATAGATGGTAGCGGCATCAAGCTCGTCCTGGAAGTCCTGGTTGTCGTAAGTGCGCTCCATCTGGAGAGCCCAACCTGCACCTTGCTTGTATCCTTCAACCCACCATCCGTCGAGGACAGAGAAATGCATTACTCCGTTCATCACGGCCTTCTCTCCACTGGTGCCGGAAGCTTCCAGAGGACGGGTAGGGTTGTTCATCCAAACGTCAACGCCCTGCACGAGCAGTTTTGCAAGAGTGATGTCGTAGTTGGGGATGAATACGATTTTTCCGATAAACTGAGGCATCTTTGAAATCTCGATGATATACTTGATGAAGTCTTGTCCGGCCTTGTCGGCAGGGTGTGCCTTTCCTGCAAACAGGAACTGAACAGGCCTCTCGGGATTGTTCACTATCTCGTTCAATCTTTCAAGATTCCTGAAGACGAGAGTTGCCCTCTTGTATGTAGCGAATCTGCGTGCGAATCCAATTGTGAGGACGTCGTCCCTGAGTGTCTTCTTGATTGTGACAATTTGACGAGGAGAGTAGTGCGCAGTTACGGAAGTGTCTGACATAATGTCTTTTACGGCATTTATCAACTTCTTGCGCAGTTTGTTGCGGGTGCGCCAAATCTCAGTATCCTCGATGTCGTAAATGCCGGAGAAGCACTTCTTGTCGTAATGGTGTGTCTTGAAATCGTCTCCGAATACCTTTGAGTGAATCTTCTTCCATTCGGGAGCGGTCCAGGTAGGATAGTGGACACCATTGGTGACATAGCTCACGTGCAACTCTTCAGGGAGATACCCCGGCCACATATTAGCCAAAATCTTTTGGCTTACCTTGCCGTGCAGCCAACTTACGCCATTCACCTCCTGTGAAAGGTTTGCTGCCAATACGCTCATTGAGAATTTCTCAGCGGCATTGTCGGCATTAATCTTACCAAGGCGCATCAAAGTGGGCCAATCAATCTTGAGTCGAGTTGGATAGTGTGAGATATAGACGCGAAGGATATCCTCGGTGAACGCATCGTGACCTGCCGGCACAGGCGTGTGGGTAGTAAACAGAGAAGAACTGCGAACTACCTCCATTGCCTCGGGGAACGAGAGATTGTCGTGCTCGATATATTCGCGAAGCCTTTCGAGTCCGAGGAATGCGGCGTGACCTTCGTTGCAATGGTATATCTGAGGGTTGATTTTGAGCGCTCTCAGTGCCCTGACTCCACCTACACCGAGGAGAAGCTCCTGTTTGAGACGATTTTCCCAATCTCCGCCATAGAGCTGGTGGGTAACTACTCTGTCATCGGGACGATTGTCCTCGAAGTCGGTGTCGAGCAGATAGAGGTCTGTTCTTCCCACCTGTACTTTCCATATTCTTGCATAGATGTTTCTTCCAGGGAATGCGATGCTGATTGTCAGCCATTTGCCATTTTCATCGCGAACAGGTTCCGCCGGTATTTTCGAGAAATCCTGAGGTTCGTATGTCGATACTTGGTCTCCCTGGGCAGAAAGGTGCTGGGTAAAATATCCGAAACGGTAGAGCAATCCCACTGCAGTCATATTCACCTTCATGTCGCTGGCCTCTTTCAGGTAGTCTCCGGCCAAAATTCCAAGACCGCCGGAATATACCTTCAAAGAGGTATCGAGACCATATTCCATACAGAAATATCCGATTGAAGGCCCCTTGCGGTCTTCTTTCCCGGCCATATACTCCGTAAAATGAGCATATACATTGTCGAGCTTGCTCAGAAACTCTTCGTCTTTCTCAAGCTGGCGATATTTCTTGAGACTGATTTTGTCCAAAAGGGCGAGCGGATTCCCCTTTGTTGATGCCCAAAGCGATTCGTCAAGTGTTGAGAAAAGATCTATCGCCTCCTGGTTCCAGCACCACCAAAGGTTCTTCGCCAATTCGTCCAGATGTTTCAGCCTGTCGGGAAGATAGCGGTTGATCATTATTGAGCTCCATTGAGGAGAGCTTGTGTCAATCTTCCTGTATGACGATTCAGATTCATCCGAGAAATCGGGGAATTTACCGTATTTATTTGTGATTGATTTAATTGCAGATTCGTATGCCTGAACGTAGAACACAATGTTGTTTTTCCACAATGCGATTGTTGAAATCTCCTTTGCGTTTTTGCTCAATTTTGCCCTCGTCTTTGCGTCATAATTCGAATAATTGGCAAGGCACTCATAAACGGTATTGACTACATCGTCATAGTTGGAGTCGGTGCGCTCTGCAACGGTGATTGCCTCGATATTCTTGCCTTCAGAACGGCTGAGCACCCATTTGCCGAATCCGGCGAGGGTGGTTGTGACAGTAGGCACGCTGAATGCGAGGCTTTCAAGAGGAGTATATCCCCAAGGCTCATAATATGAAGGGAATACGGCAAGGTCCATACCTATGAGCAGGTCATAGTATTTCATATTGAAGATGCCGTCGTTTCCGTTCAGGTATGAAGGGATGAAGAATACGTCAACCTTGCAGGAATCGTCATTTTTGAGATTGAGCTCTGATAAGCGCCTGCGTACCACATCGTAATCATCCATAAGATAATGGGAGATATTGGTGCAGTAGTCCGAACCAGGGTGGCTCAACTTCTCCGTCAATCCTTTGTCGGGGCCGTTGTTGCCGGTGGGCACCATTATGAATGCGATGGTCTTGCCCGCCTTGTCACTGTTTTGGTTAAGTTTGCCAAGAGCATCGATATAGATGTCGATACCTTTGTTATGATACTCGTAACGTCCACTTATACAAGAGATAAAGACATCTTCGCCGTATGTTTTTCCTGACATTGCAGAGGCAATTTCAAGGAGCTTATCGCGGGCTTCCTTGCGTTTTGCGGGGAGGTCTTTGTCGTCCGGACTGAGACTCTCCTCGAATCCGTTGGGTGTGATGACGTCAACCTTTCTGCCAAGGAACTGCTCGCATTCAACTGCAGTGATTTCACTTACTGTGGTGAATACGTCGCTGTTCTTGGCGGCTGCCTTCTCCAAAGAGTGGCGTGAAACTACGCCGAAGTCACGTGCAGATGCGTCACCGTCGATTGTTTTGATGGTGTCGTAAAGAGGTCTGTTCTTACCGGCAATGCATCTTCCCACTACGGTGGCGTGAGTTGTGAAAATTGTTCCAACAGGCACTTCGTGTCCTTTGAGGTAGAGGAGGCCGGCGCCGGTCATCCACTCGTGGAATTGTGCAACTACCTTGCGGTTGGGTTGAACGTTATATTTTACGAAACTTTCAATCACCTTTCCTGCGGCATATCCGAAGAGGGCAGACTCTATATAGTCCCAGTTTCCATTGAGGGAATCCACTCCGAATTTTTCCCAAAGCTTGCCGAGAATCTCGTCTTTTCTTGTAATGAAATGGGTGAAGTCAACCAAAATTGCGATAGGCTTGCCCGGTACATTCCAACGGCCGATTCTTACGATGATTCCCTGCTCTGCGGCAGCCCTTTTCCAAGCTCCGAACAAGATTGGATCTTCTGTAAACTCAGGATTGGTTGCCGTATGTCTCCAAACGTCAGGCCCGATGTGGATATGGTGTTTCTTTAACTGTTCTTTCAAATACAACGCCTTGGTAGCCAATACGGTATGAATACCACCAACTTTGTTGCAAACCTCCCAACTAACTTCAAACAAATAGTCGGGCATCATTTCTTTTTCTGCTGCCATTATTTCTTTTTCTTCTTTTCATTGATCGCCTCGTTGACTTTAATCTCAAAGTCACTCAAGACATTCATATAGTTAATAAATGCTTCGTATGGTGTGTCGTAAGGATTGAAATAGCTGTGAACCGCTCCGTCAGAGAAGAACTTCGTACACATATAGTAGAAGTGGTCGCTTTCCTGCAACTTTCTGAAAGTGTTGAGGTACTCTTCATCTTTGAGTTTGTTCACGAGCTTTGACAAGGCGTACAACTTGTTGAATGCTTCGTTCTGGAGTTCATTTCCGAGCCATGCGCTGGTGTCGCGCTCTTCGTCTGCCCAGGAAATGGGGAACGGTACGTGCATCGGAGCCACCGGCTGATGAACTTTTGCAACCTCGCAAGGGGTGCGGAAATCAATTTCCGGATAGGTTTTCATCGCCTGCGGAAGAGCTGCGAGAAAATCAAAGATGCCGGAATCCTGCCTCTGGTGCTCACCAAAAGTCTCGTAGTCCATGAACAAGTTTACGGTATCGTCCTTTTCGAGAGCCTTTGCAACCCACGCCGCAAACTTGCCTGCATCGAGAGGCCAACCTTCCCAACCTCTGTCGGAGAAGCGGAATGCGATATCATCGCTGAGTGCCGCATTCTTCAAGAGAAGCTTGAGCTTGGGAGCTGCGGGGTTGGTATATACGTAGTTTGGACTCTTCCATCCGAGAATGTGCTTTGCACCATCCGTGATCATAGTGTTGAATCCAAGGTCAGCGACATCTGTGCCAATTTTGTCTGAATAGATAAG
>JABUTQ010000142.1 GCA_021443605.1 Bacteroidales bacterium
TATAGGATATGGTTGAAACAATTTTGATGATTGGCTCCATCTTTCTGCTGATAGCGATATCAATCAGCCGACTCAGCGGAAAATTCGGTGTCCCCGTGCTGTTTTTCTTTCTCATTGTAGGTATGTTTTTCGGGAAAGGAGGATTCGGCCTTGGGGTTCACGTCACAGACTTGAAAGTTGCCCAATCGGTGGGAATGATTGCATTGAGTATCATCCTCTTTGCGGGTGGTCTCGGCACAAAATTCTCTGATGTGAAACCGGTTATTACTCCCGGTGTGTTTCTCGCGACATTCGGCGTGATGATTACGGCGGGAGTTACAGGAGTGTTCATCTATTATCTCACCCAATCGGCATTCTCGGCGGTTACATTCTCGCTTCCGGTCTCTCTCCTGCTTGCATCAACGATGGCGTCAACGGACTCGGCATCCGTGTTTAATGTGTTAAGGACCAGAAATATAGGACTCAAGAACAACCTTCAGCCAATGCTTGAGCTGGAGAGCGGTTCAAACGACCCGATGGCATATTTGCTCACAATCTTGATGATAGACATCTCGATGAAGACTCAGACGGACTTGAGCCCATGGAACATCACTTCGCACGTTTTGTCGGAATTGGTGCTCGGTGTGGCTATCGGAGCGATGATGGGAAAAGTTGCAACTCTCTTCGCCAATAAAATCCGCTTGTCCAACTCTTCCCTCAGTTCATTGCAGATGTTGGCAACCGTCTTCCTTACGTACACCCTTACGGTAAACCTTGGAGGAAACGGCTATCTTGCAGTATATCTGGCAGGTATCGTTGTGGGAAACAACAAGATAAAATACAAGCTCGAGATTTCACTCTTTATGGACGGTGTCACATGGCTGATGCAAATCGTGATGTTCGTGATTCTCGGATTCCTGGTAAATCCGCGCGACCTGATACTTGTTGCACCGGTAGGTCTGCTCATCGGGCTGTTCGTAATGTGTATCGGAAGACCTTTCGCGGTGTTTGCATGTCTTTGGCCGTTTGACAAAATCAAGTGGAAGGATAAACTTTTCATCTCCTGGGTGGGACTTCGTGGTGCCGTGCCTATCCTCTTTGCCACATACCCCATCGTTAAAGGAGTTGAAGGGGCGGATATGATATTCAACATAGTGTTCTTCATCACGCTTCTGTCCCTCGCATTCCAGGGTACTACAATTCCCTTGGTAGCAGAGAAGCTTGGTCTTGTGCAGAAGACAGTCAAGCACGGCAATAACGATTTCGGCATTCTTTTCCCGGAAGATCTTGAAACAGAGCTCTATGATATGTCTGTAACCAAAGAGATGCTTGAAAAAGGACACTCTTTGAAGGATATCGAATTGGAAAACGGATCGCTTGTGATTCTTGTGAAAAGAGGCGGTAAATTTATGGTTCCTAACGGAAATCTTGACATTCACGAAGAAGACAAGCTGCTGGTAATCCACGAGACCATTGGCAACGACAACACTCCCTTTTTCAAATAGAACGGTTTAAACTATACAAGCCGTATGGACATCAGGTCAAAAGCGAGCCGAATTGGCGAAAGTCTGAAGACTTACAAATTTTGGAAGGAATTTATCGTGATAACGTTCGCAATGACAATTTCTGCGGCTTCAATTTATTATTTCCTCCTTCCCGGCAAGATTGTTCTCGGAAGCATTTCCGGTCTGTGCATCGTCATTGGCGATCTTCTTGCAAAGGTCGGCATAGTAATGAAAGTATCTACCATAGTATTGATAATCAATATTTTGCTGCTTATTCTGGCATATCTTATTCTCGGCTCCGAGTTTGGTATCAAGACTGCATACGCATCGTTGATACTCGGTCCGTTGATGAATTTATGTGAAATTGTCTGCCCTTACGAGAATTTGATAGAAGCGGGCAACACAAGCATAATGGGAGACATCTGGCTGGATATGCTGGGATTCATCCTAATAGTAAGCATTGCCCAATCTATATTGTTTAATATCAATGCTTCCACGGGGGGGCTTGATATCATTGCTAAGATTCTGAACAAATATTTCCATACCGAAATTGGGGCATCTGTCACGGTTGCCGGGCTAATTACTTGCTGCACAGCCTTTTTCATACATCTCCCGAGGTTGGTGATAATCGGATTGATTGGCACTTGGCTCAACGGAGTGGTCATAGATTATTTTATGACGACACTCACAAAGAAAAAAAGGGTCTGTATCATTGCCCGCAATTACGAGCAAATCAGAGATTATATCATAAAGAATATCAAACGCGGATGCAGCCTGTATGAGTTAACAGGTGGTTACAGCGGAGAGAAAAAAGTTGAGATTCAGGCACTTCTAACAATAGACGAGTTTGCCAAACTGATGGAGTATGTCCGTGATAATCACAAGGATGCATTCATTACGGCAGGCAATGTGAGTGAGGTCTATGGTATTTGGTCGGAAAAACGCAAAATCGGAAAGCACTAATCGGTGAGATCCTTCGCTTCGCTCAAGATGATGAGTTGTCATTCTGAGGGCTTAGCCCGAAGAATCTCCACGAATAACGCTAATCGGTGAGATCCTTCGCTTCGCTCAGGATGACTTTTGTTTAAGGGGGCGGCTTTGTTAAATGCTATTTCTGGGCTCCGTTTGAGATATCGGTGAGTTCTTCGGTGATTGCCGTCTGGCGCTGTTTGTTGTAAGTGAGCCTCAACTCTTCGAGAATCTCCTTGGCGTTGTCAGTTGCGGTCTGCATAGCTATCATTCTGGCAGAATGTTCAGAAGCGTTGCTGCTCAAAAACGAATCATACAGCATTGTGGACATCGTGTAGGGAAGCAAATGCTCGATAATTTCCACAGCAGAGGGTTCCAGGATATAATCTTCGTCCAAAGTGGCTCCCCCTTTGATATTGTTTGTATCAAAGGGCAGAAACACAGATGATTGGACAGATTGGCTGCTCATTGACTTGAATCTCGTATAAACAATCTTCACTTCATCCGTCTCCCCTTTTGCAAAAGCGTCCATAAGGGAACGGGCAAGTTCGGCCAACTCGCCATAAGTGCATTTTTCTGCACTGTGACGATAAGTCATCACTCTTGATACTCCGCTGATTTTTTCAGATGCACGGGCAACCTTCTCTCCTATCGGAATAATCTCAATTTGCGACACGCCTTTGGATTGATACTCCGTAATTGTCTTATTCAGAGCTTTTATAACATTCCCGTTATAGCTACCGCAAAGCGAACTATTGGAAGAAATGACTATAATAGTGACCTTGCTGATTTTGTCGTGCGCTTGTGTTAAAGGCATAGAAATCTGCTTCCCGGCAATAAGGCTGCCGAGAATGTTGGATAACGACTCCATATATCTGTTGAGCGAAACGGTGGCGGTTTGCACCTTGCGAAGTTTGGAAGATGCAACCAACTTCATCGCTGAAGTAATCTTCAGCGTGCTGCTTACAGATGCAATACGGGTCTTTATCTCTTTTAACGATGCCATTATTCTTTTACTTCAAGGATTCACAAATTGTTGCAGCTTCTTTGCGTATAGTATCTTCAACTTCCGGAGTGATGCCGGATGTGGTGATTTTCTCAAACACGTCTGTGTTGGAAAGGTTGGCAATGAGAAGTTTCTCAAACTCGGGCACTTTGCTTATCTCAATATCCTTCATCAAACCATTCGTGCCACAATAGAGGACGGCAATTTGATGAGCTACGGGAACAGGTGAATATTGGGGCTGGATGAGTAGCTTGGTGTTTTTGCGCCCTTTGTCAAGTGTGTGAAGCGTCACTGGATCCATATCGCTGCTATATTTGCTGAACGCCTCAAGTTCACGATATTGCGCCTGATTGATTTTCAAAGTACCTGCCACCTTTTTCATAGCCTTGATCTGGGCGTTTCCACCTACGCGGGATACCGAGATACCTACGTCGATTGCAGGTCTGTTACCCTGGTTGAACAGGTTGGTGTCGAGGAATATCTGGCCGTCTGTAATAGAAATCACATTGGTGGGGATATATGCGGAAACGTCACCGGCCTGAGTCTCGATGATAGGAAGTGCTGTGAGAGATCCACCACCCTTAACATATCCCTTCAATGCAGGAGGAAGGTCATTCATCTGCTCTGCAACTTCTTGTTGGTCAATGATTTTTGCAGCTCTTTCGAGAAGACGGCTGTGAAGATAGAATATATCGCCCGGATATGCCTCACGCCCGGACGGACGGCGAAGAATCAGCGACACTTCACGATATGCAACCGCCTGTTTTGAAAGGTCGTCATAAATTACAAGGGCATCTCGGCCGGTATCTCTGATAAACTCTCCGACAGCAGCTCCTGCAAATGGTGCAAAGTATTGGAGAGCAGCTGAATCGGCGGCGGTGGCAGCGATGACTACCGTGTAATCCATCGCTTTGTGTTCCCTAAGGGTATTCACGATTGTGGCAACTGTGGATGCCTTCTGACCTACAGCGACATATATGCAGTATACCGGATTTCCCGCCTCGAAATTGCTTCTTTGATTGATGATTGTATCGATGGCAATAGCTGTTTTTCCGGTCTGGCGGTCTCCGATGATAAGCTCACGCTGACCTCTTCCGATGGGGATCATTGCATCCACTGCCTTGAGACCCGTCTGAAGCGGAGTATCGACCGGCTGGCGGAAGATGACACCGGGGGCCTTCCTCTCAAGAGGCATCTCAATCGCCTCGCCTTCGATGGGGCCCGCTCCGTCCAATGCTTCTCCAAGAGGATTGATAACCCTGCCTACCATCCCTTCGCGCACGAGAATGGAAGCCGTACGGCCTGTCCTCTTCACGATATCGCCTTCCTTCACCAAATCGGCCTGGCCAAGCAAAACGGCGCCGACATTGTCCTCCTCGAGGTTCATCACGACAGCCTTTTCTCCGTTTTCAAATTCAATCAACTCATTGGCTTCCACATTCTTGAGACCATAGATGCGAACAACTCCGTCGCTCGCGGTCAGGACTATGCCCACCTCTTCAAACTTGGCGGAAATATCCACACCTTTAAGTTCATCAATCAATACGGAAGATACTTCAGATGGCTTTATATTGTCACTGTTCATTTTTTATACAATTCTGTTGTTTTTTCTTTCAAATGCCTTTTCAATGCGTTTCAATGCTCTCTTTACACTCACGTCAAGTTGATATCCTTCGTGCCTAAGGATAAAACCGCCTATGATGTCGGGCTGGCATTCGTTGAATATGTTTACGCCATAACCCGTTTTTTCTTCAATCAAAGCTTTCATCCCTTCAGATACGGCGGGATCGGGCTCCGCTGCGGTAATCAAGATAACGTCGAGAATCTTTCTGTCTTCTTTATATATGAAGGCGAATGCATTGATAATCTCAATCAGATGATTCTCTCTGCCTTTTTTCAAAATGAGAGATATGAAGCGGGAAAGTGAATCCGAGCGATTACCTTTTTCCGCTATCATTGCAGTTATCTTCTCAGCTTTTTCACTATAGGTGACCACGGGGAGAGAAAGATACTCCATAAATGAGCTGTCTGAACACAACTGCTTGAGAATCAAGATACCATCGTAAGCACTATCCGTATCCCCCATTTGTGAGGAATATTCAAACAATGCTTTCGCATATCTTCTGGCTATCAATCCACCGTACATATTATTCCGCCGTTATCTCTTTCATCAAGGTTTCTGAGAGTTTCCTTCGAGACTCCTTGTCACTGAGTGAACCTCGTAATATCTTTTCGGCCACTTCAACTGCAAGCATAGCCAATTCACTCTTAGCGGCTTTTACCATATCCTCCTTCTCCACAAGAGCCTGTGCCTTGGCTGTTGAGATTATCTCCGCAGCCTGCTTCTTGGCTTCGTTTCTTGCTTCAACAATCATCTTTTCCCGTTGCTCGGCGGCATCCTTCAAGATGGATACCCTTTCGCTTTGGGCTGCAGCGACAATTGCCTCACTGTCACCTTTGAGACTGACCAATTGTTTTTCAGCCTCTTTGGCAGCATCCAAGGAGGAATCGATGTAATCCTTGCGTTTCTGCATCGAATTCAGGATAATCGGAAAACCAATTTTCGCGAGTATGAAGAAAACGACGAGAAACGCCAGAGTCATCCAAATCAGAAGACCGGATTCAGGTGCCAGCAATCCCATGGTGCGATTACTTTAGAGCCATAAAGCAGACTACGACTGCAAAAAGTGCAACACCTTCGATAAGCGCAGCAACAATAATCATTGAGGTACGAATCTTTCCTGCAGATTCGGGCTGACGTGCGATGGACTCCATAGCCGAGCTACCTATTTTACCGATACCGAGTGCTGCTCCTACAACTGCGATTCCAGCTCCGATTGCTGCTCCTAATGTTCCTAATGTACTTAAATCCATAATGTTATAGTTTTTTAAAGTTTATTATCTGTTATTTATTCCTGTTCGTGTTCTACTTGCGCAAGTCCTATAAAAACGGCAGAAAGCATCGTAAATACGTATGCCTGCAGGAATGCGACAAGAAGTTCAAGGCAATTCATAAAAATCATAAACAGCACTGAAACTGCCGACATCGATGCATTGACAGCCGCCCCCATTTGCACCGTGGCAAAGATCAGACAACTGAGACTCAGAATGATGGCGTGTCCGGCCATAATGTTAGCAAAGAGCCTTATCATCAATGCGAATGGCTTGGTAAACATTCCGATGAACTCAATCACAGGCATAATGGGAATTGCCTTGAGGAAGATGGGGACATCCGGCCAAAATATCTCCTTAAAATATTCTTTTGTACCGAAGATATTGACCATCAGGAAGGTGGCAACTGCAAGTACCATTGTGACCGCTATATTACCCGTGACATTGGCTCCGCCGGGGAAGAACGGGATAAGCCCCATCAAGTTGTTTATGAATATGAAGAAGAACGCCGTGAGAAGATATGGGGTGAACTTCATATAATTGTCTCCAACACAAGGTTTTATGATACCTTCAATGAGGGAGTCGATAAACCATTCCATAACGCCTGCAAAGCCTCCGGGGTGGTAATCAATCTCTTCTCTCTTCTTGTACTGTTTTGCAGTACAGAGAATCAGTATCAGAAGAAGAGTGCAGTTAATGAAAAGACCTGTGACTGTCTTTGTGATTGAGATGTCAAACGGTCGCTTTTGTGTGCCGTCGGAAAGATCTTCCACAATTTTGCCGGCATATTCCCCCTCCTTTGCGATATAAAGACCTTCATATTTGCCATCGCCGTGCATCACATGCTTAGAACTGAAGCAATGCCACCCGGTAGAGGATTTTACAATGACAGGAAGAGAAATTGAAATCTCTCTATCACCGATTTTTGTAATATGCCACTCGTATGAATCTTCGATATGGTGCATTACCATCTCTTTGGGATTGAACGACTTGCCATCTTCTGAACTCTCTGTCGAGCCTTTCGCGGCACAAACCGAGCCTGTCGTCAGAAAGACAACAAGGGCAACAATCCTTGTGAGAAAATATGTAGCTATTGTTCTACGCATACCGATATTACGTTGTCACAAACTTTTACAAATCCTCCATTTACCGCAAGCTCCTTGGTGGATCCACCCTCTTCATAGCGAATCACACCCTTTACGAGGGTGGAGATGAGGGGGGCGTGGTTTCTAAGCACTTCAAACTCGCCCATTGCACCGGGGAGGAACACCCTGCCTGTTTCAGTGTCAGTTACAAGCCCTTCGGGAGAGAGGATTTCGAGTTTCATAGCAATTATTGTTTAGCGGCTTCCAACATCTTTTCTCCCTTCTCGATAGCCTCTTCGATGGTGCCGACGTTAAGGAAGGCCTGCTCCGGAATATGATCGACTTCACCGTCTATAATCATATTGAAGCCCTTAATGGTATCTTCTATGTTCACCATAACGCCCTTTACGCCGGTGAATTTCTCTGCAACGGTAAACGGCTGTGAGAGAAAACGTTGTACACGACGGGCGCGATTCACGGTCTGTCGGTCTTCATCGGAGAGCTCGTCCATACCGAGGATTGCGATGATATCTTGAAGCTCCTTGTTTCTCTGGAGAATCTGCTTCACCCTTTGGGCGGTGTTGTAATGCTGTTCGCCAACAATCAGAGGATCGAGGATTCTGGATGTTGATTCAAGGGGATCCACAGCCGGATAGATACCAAGCTCGGTAATCTTTCTGCTGAGCACCGTTGTTGCATCCAAGTGGGTGAAGGTGGTGGAAGGTGCAGGGTCGGTCAAGTCGTCTGCCGGCACGTAAATAGCTTGAACGGAAGTGATTGAGCCTTGTTTCGTAGATGTGATGCGCTCCTGCATCTTACCCATTTCAGTGGCAAGGGTAGGCTGATAACCCACAGCCGAAGGCATACGGCCGAGAAGAGCCGAAACCTCACTTCCCGCCTGGGTGAAACGGAAAATATTGTCTATGAAGAACAATATGTCTTTTGCCGCTCCGTCTGAAGTATCGTCACGGAAAGATTCCGCAACGGTAAGTCCCGAAAGTGCAACTGACAGACGGGCTCCCGGAGGTTCGTTCATCTGCCCGAACACGAGTGTGGCCTGTGATTTTGCAACTTCATCGTAATCCACTTTGGTCAAATCCCACTCCCCTTTTTCCATAGCTTCGGTGAACTTTTCTCCGTAACGGATAACGCCCGATTCAATCATTTCGCGCAAAAGGTCGTTGCCTTCACGGGTACGCTCTCCAACACCGGCAAATACAGAAAAGCCGTTGTGTCGTTTGGCGATGTTGTTGATAAGTTCCATAATGAGCACCGTCTTTCCCACGCCGGCACCGCCGAAGAGTCCGATCTTACCACCCTTTACATAAGGCTCCAAAAGATCGACAACCTTGATACCGGTGTAAAGGACTTCTTGTGAAGTGGCAAGCTCCTCAAAACGAGGAGGTTCCCTATGGATGGACTGCACTTTTTCCCTTGAGAGGGGCGTCATGCCGTCGATGGCGTCACCCGTGACGTTCATCAGTCTTCCCTTGATTTGTGTACCGACAGGCATTGAAATCGAATCACCGGCAGAAATGACTTCCATACCGCGGCGCAGACCATCGGTGGAATCCATCGCAATGGCGCGAACCGTGTTTTCGCCAATGTGCTGCTGAACTTCCACGATGAGCACTCTGCCATCGTCTCTTTTGATTGTCAATGCATTATGAATTGCCGGCAAAACAGATTCCGGAGTTATCTCCGAAAAAACCACATCAATTACGGGGCCGATTATCTGACAAATTGTACCTTTTACCATTACTAATCTTTGCGCTTATATTTCGCAAAGTTATTTATTATGATTGAAATAAAAAATAATTTGGCAGCAATAGTTTTCAAATTTGCCTGTTGAAAAGTTCTTTATATGAAATGGATAAAATCAAGTTCAAATATGTTATCTTTGAAGGTTTTAACTGAGTTATTTTTTATCGTATATGGCAAATCTTTTGACTGACAATTTCGTTACAAAAAGTGGTAAAAAGCTGGATATCACCTTTTTAACACACGGCAGTCTTCAGTTCACATTTGACGAAAAAGTCATTTATGCGGACCCGACAAGCGTTCTTGTGGATTATACAGATTTTCCGAAAGCCGATTATATTTTTGCAACGCACCATCACGACGACCACTTTGACCTCGATGCACTTGAGATTTTGGCAAAAGATGGGACGGTGGTGGTTTGCACCGATGAAGTTGCAAAAATTATTGGTGAAAGGGCCGATGTTGTTGTGAAGGTGCTTCACAATGGGGATGAGGCTCAATTGGAGAGCGATTTTGCGGTGAAGGCGGTTCCGGCACACAATCATCCGGAGCGGTATGGGTTCCACCCTGCGGGGCGTGATAACGGATATATCTTCAATTTTGATGGTTTGAAGGTGTATGTTTCAGGCGACACGGAAGACATAGATGAGATGAAAGATCTGGCGAAAGAGGAGCTATATATCGCTTTCTTACCTGTAAACCAGCCATATACGATGACGATAGAGCAGGCTGAGAAGGCGATACTCGAGATAAGGCCGCAGATTTTCTATCCATATCACTATGGGAAGACGGAAGTGAAGACGGATATCGATTTGCTGTATGCGAGACTGAGGCACTCTCCGATGGAGATTCG
>JABUTQ010000023.1 GCA_021443605.1 Bacteroidales bacterium
ACTTTCTCCATCCCCCTCGTGATGGCGGTATAGAGCCATTTCAAATCTTCGCGGCTCAAATCCTCCTGCCAGAAAGGATTGTCGATATAGACACACGGCCATTGCCCGCCTTGCGATTTGTGGCAGGTGATGGCAGCGGCATATTTTATCTGGAGAGCATTGAAATATTTGTCCTCGCGTATCAGCCTATATCTATCTTTCTTATTCTTAACATCCTCACAATCAGCTGATACCCCCTCAAACAACATCTTCTGCTGGGAATCTGTGAGTGCAGCCGATTCACTTGTAAGGGTGTCAAGGATGATTTTGGCCGTAATCTCCAAATCGTCATAATCTGCAAAACGGAGGGTCGCCTTCGCAAAATGAAGGCCGTATCGTTCCTCATATTTTGAAATCTTCATCAGCTCGGCCACATCCCCGTTTGCGATGAAGAAGTTTTCGTCATCCACCTTCTCCAAAAACTGATAGCAGTTTTTCACCACCATCAGCTTGTCACCGCGATTGAGTTGCTCCTCCCTATTGAGGACTGTACCTCGAATGCCTGCATTGTATCGGTTTGCCCGTTTGTTGCTGCGGCAGAGAACCACCATATTATCAAGGCCGTATTTATCGATTGAGGATGAGAGACTTTCAATGAGGTCTCCCCCTTTAATACTCTCAATATCTTGAAATTCAGATATATCCAAGTGCAAATCAGACAGATGGACACCATCGGGGCACTTGGAGATTGCATTTCTGATAATGGTGGCATTCTTGAGGATCCCGCTCTCGGAGGCTTGACGGACGACATCTGACAGGTCTGCAGTTAAGACATCTCCATAAGCACTCTGCATAAAATCCACGTCAAGAGCGGGACTTTCGTCCATCCCTATTGGCGGAAGCTGTCCCCTGTCCCCTACGAAAATCACCTTGTTTCCTGCACCGGAGCGGATATAAGTCATAAAATCTTCAAGCAAATCCCCGGAGCCGAAAATATTGTTGCCTCCTGAACCATTGATAGTTATCAACGATGCCTCATCCACTATGAAAAAAGTGTCCCGAGTCTTGTTGATATCAAGGTTAAACTTACCAATCCCTCCGGCAAATGATTGCTGCCTGTATATCCGTTTGTGTATCGTAAAGGCACTCTCTCCGGTAAAGGAGGAGAGTACTTTCGCAGCCCTGCCGGTTGGGGCAAGAAGCACATATCTATGTTGGAATTGCCTTAAAGTCTTTATGAACGCCGCCATAGAGGATGTCTTGCCGGTACCGGCATATCCACCGATTATCATTATATTGCACTGATTGCCATTCACAAATTCGGCCAACTTGCCAAAAAGGGCACGCTGGTCTGCTGTCGGCTCGTGACGAAAATTCTCAATTATCTTTGATTCAAAGAATTGCGAAACTCCCATCGTCAGCCCCTCCTGAAAAGCCTGAAGATAATCAGCACAGAGAACAAACCGAGACGGCCTGTAATCATCTCAAGCGACATAACGAACTTGGCGAGATTTGGGACAGAAGCGAAATTTGAATACGAGCCCACACTTCCGAAACCCGGGCCGACGTTCGCAATCATCGATACGGAAGAGCTTATAGAATCTGGAAGGTCCATTCCGATGGCGGCATAAATCATCATACACACGAACATCACGCAGAAGAAAGTGAGCAGATAAAGGATGATGTTATATACCATATCCTTGTCGGCGACCTTGTTTCCAAGCTTTACCGGCACCACGGCATTCGGATGGACAGTTTTAATCAGTTGTGCCCTCATGGCATTGAACATCACCCACATACGGTCTGCCTTCACTCCGGAAGTGGTAGATCCCGAACATCCGCACTGGATGCAGAAATAGATGAGAATGAACTTTGAGAACAGAGGCCATACGGAGGTGTCGCAGTTGGCGAAGCCGGTTGACGATGAAAGCGACGCTACGTTGAAGTATCCGTTCCAGATGGCATCCCCGAATGAATGGAACTGTCCTGAAAAATATAGGTTCAATCCCACCAGAAACCCGAAAACCATAATCATCTGAAGATAGAACTTGGTCACGGTATTCTTGAATACCTTGAAGTTAAGCCCAACAATGGAAGAATATATAAGACCGAAATGGAGCGATGATATCACCATCATAACCATTGCCACCAGCTCGATTGAACGGGAATGATAATATCCGAGCGAAGCGTTTTTCGTGCTGAATCCGCCGGTTGCGGCCGTACTGAAAGCGTGGTTGAGGGCATCGAAGGCAGACATACCGCATATGTGGTAAAGCAGAAACGAGATGGCAGTAAGGCCCGAATATACCCATAAGACGACCTTCACGTATTCGTTGGTTTTGAAGTTGAAATTGTCCTTGGAGACATCCGAAACATCCATCTTGCTTATCTTCATCTTCACCGAGCCGTATGATGGAAGAATCAGCACCATAAACAAGACCACCCCCAAACCTCCGATATAATGGGTGGAAGAGCGCCAGAACAAGAGCCCCGCGGGGAGCGATTCTATATCGCGAAGGATTGTCGCGCCGGTGGTAGTGAAGCCCGAAACGCTCTCGAACCAAGCCTCGATGAACGACAATTCACCTCCATAAAGGGCGTATGGAATCATTCCGAAGACACAGGAGAGCACCCACGCCAGCAAGATTATGGCAAGCCCCTCCTTTGTGCTGATATTCTCGCTTTTACCTTCAAAGATAATCGGGAATATGCCGGCAGTAAAAGTCAGAATGCATCCCAAAAGCAGTGGAGAGAAAGATTCGTCATATCCGTTGAGGGCGGAAACGATAACGGACAAAAACATAAACAGCGCATCGAAAATCAATGCAACTCCCACGTTCCTCGCTATCGTCCTGATATTCATCATAGCTTCTTGGACTGATTGTCTGCAATCAACTCTTTTACAGAATTGTTCAAGTCGGAAATCTCATCTGTATTCTCTATTTCCAAACTATACTCTTTACCATATTTTCGGTAATTCTGTATCCCCGTAGTAATCTTGAGAATAGGATTTATCAGATAGTGGTTCAGAAAAACGTTGAACAACATCACAATGATAATCCCAACGGCCACAGATGCGACAGAGGGCATCAAACTGCGGTAAAAAGTATCCTGAACTGCCTTGGAATTGTCTGCGAGGGCATTCTGACTGGTGAGGGTAAGCGATTGGATATATCCACGCAATTTCTTGTAGAACGGCTGGAGACGACTGAAATACCACCCCTTTCGGGCCTCATAGCCGAGCGGCCACACGGCATCCGCCTCCCTCGCCACCTGCATATATGCCGCGTAAGCATAATATACGGAGTCTGCCATAGTCTGCTCGCCGCGGGTCGTGAAGCCTGTTTTAAGGTCATTGTATGTTTTTTCGAACTCATCGCCATGCTGCCCCGATATATAAAACTCCTCCGTATCACTCAGATTATCAAGCATCAAGGAGTTATAGTCCTCGCTCATTGTGAGTAGACCGCGTGCCAGGTTTATAGCTTTGATATTGTCCTCTATGATTCCGGACAAGGCGCTGTTCATCCTGTTGAATTCAAACAGGGCGATGACACTTGAAAAGAATAAAATCATCCCCAAGACAACAAATCCGAGGAAGAATTTTCGCTTTATTCCTAATCTTGCAGATTTTTTCATAATCTGCAAATATAGTCAAAAAAGGCGACTTTATCCCCATAGAGTAAAAAGTCGCCTTATTTGCGAGATCCTTCGCTTCGCTCAGGATGACGAGTTTGTCATTCTGAGGGCTTTAGCCCGATGAATCTCATCGAAAAGATCCTTCGCTTTGCTCAGGATACTACTTGAGGTATTCTCCGATGGTCTCGACGAAGTTGTATGGCTCGCCAAAGGAAATCATACGGATAATACCGTCCGGGTCGATAAGATAGAAGCCCGGATACCCTTCAATGGCATATTTGCTGTCCACCTTGTCTGCCTTTGAGTTATAAACCTGAGTCCAGGTCATATTGAATTTCTTAATGCCTTCAAGCCACTTCGGCTCTGGGTCGCCGCAATCGACACTCACCACACGGAGCTTGTCTTTGTAGGTTTCGCTCACCTTGCGGACATTCGGAATCCCCTCGCAGCACCAGTGACACCACACTCCCCAGAAATCGAGGAGCACCCATTTACCACGGCAATCAGAAAGGGTGAAAGTGTCTCCTTTAGAGGTTTTGAGAGTGAAGTCAGGAGCCTCGACGCCTTCGCGAATCTTGCCGAGAGCAGCCAGTCGAGCCTCTTCTCCGGAAATGGACAAGCGTCTGTTTTCCAACTGTTTGGACATCTTGCCACTCTTCGCATTATCGGACAGAAGTCCTTCTGCCTCCATAAAACGCTTGATACCAATCTCTGTGGCAAGGTATGCCGAGAAGTCGCAATCGGGATTAGACTTGATGAACTCTATTATCTTCGCATCTCTGTCTTCTCCAATCTTCTTCTCTTCTCCGTGAAAATCGAAAGGGAGTTCCTTCATCGGGGCCTCATCCGTTTCGGCATAATCGATATCTTCACCTGCATCTGACACATCTTCACTTGTAGCCTCTTCAAGCCTTCTGAAAAGGTCAAGTGTCCTTGCGTCTATGTCGGCAGTGAGTTTGTGGAATTTCCCCCAATCCTGATAGAACTGAGAACCACCGACTTCGTAATCGGTCATCGTTCCGGTGAGAGTGGCAAATTCGCCGGGGACATAGTAAAAATTGATTCTTTCGATAAATCGAGACGGCTCCACGATGAGGACGGCACCACTCTCATTTACAGGAGGATTCCAGCTGAACTTGCCGTTGTTTACATAGACGGTGTCCATTGCATCCGTACCTGAGCCGGCATCGCTACCATATACAAACAAGAGCATATCTCCGGTTATACCACTGAAATTGCCGCTGATGGCAGCTTTTTGCGAGCAAGATAACAAGAGAATCAATGATAAAAGGGGAAAAGCTAACTTTCTCATAATAATTCTTTTAACGATTCAATAACATTTGGGGACGAAGGTCTTGGAGCATTCACGGAAGCAATCTTGCCATTTGCATCAAGGAGCATAAAACGGGGGATTCCCGAAACGCCATACGCCTTGGAAACACTCTCCTGCCCTGCCTGCGTGGCAAGATACTGTGGCCAAGATGGTTTGTCTTCATCCACTTTTGCAAGCCATTCGTCTTTTTCTTCATCGATTGAGATACTGATACATACTATTTCGGGATCTTTTCCGAGTGTCTCCACCATCTTTGCAAGATATGGAATCTCAGCACGGCAAGGGCCGCACCACGATGCCCACAAATCGATGTAAAGTGGCTTGCCAACAAACTCCGAAAGGTGATGCACGTTCCCTTGAAGATCAACGCACTCGATGTCGGGGGCATTTGCACCCGGGCCGAGGCTCAACGCATCTTTGCAGAACTTGACGATATTTTCATCGGCATCGCTGAAATTAGCTTGATAGTATTCAAGCCCTGAGGCAAGTCTTGTAGTGTTACCTGCTCCAACGAAAGCCGTCAGGAGCTGCTCTGACACACTTTTAAGATTGGATTTGTCTGTCATGTCTCCCATAGCTTTCATCAATGCGCCGAGGTCGATGCCATCATAGCCATAAGAAACTATTTGAGAGAAGACGTTCAACTCCTTTTCGCCAAGTTTATGGGAAGCCATAAAGTCGAGATACTCTTTCTCGGGAGCATATTCTCCGCTCTTATTTATCTGAAGTACAGAATAATACACTGCACAATGAGTTACTGTGGCATCAATCTCATTCTCGTAATATTTTCTGAAAGGCTTGTTGTTTATCTTAGACAGTTGAGCTTTGAAAGAATCGGCCAAAGAGTTAACCGAACCGATATACTCTTTGAAAGAGGCACTTGAAGAAAATCTCTTCACTATATCATCGACATAAGACATCTCTTTCCAAAAACCGGCCAAAAAACTATTTTCAGCTTCCCCTTCTCCGATAAAGCGGAAATTGGTTTCGACTCCGTCTTGAGTAATATCAAATTCTGTCTTGTAATGTTTGCCCGGCTCAACGCTCACACGGAACATAAATCGGTCGGCAAAAAGGGCTGCATCGTAGAGAGGCTTACCGAAATAGAGTGTGTCACAGAAAGTTCCGTCAGCTGCCACGTTGAGGGGCATTTCCTGATATTCGCCGTTTCCTGCATCAAGGAAAAACTCCACGTATTCGTTGTTGTAGCCTATAAACTTCCCTTCAAATATGGTGGGGGCATCCGACGCAGTGCCGGATGCACATCCCGCCAATATCATTGCAGCAAAAACTGCCGTAAAAATCTTTTTCATAGATTGTTAGTCCTCTTCTCCACTTGAAGCAGGGTAATACTCAATATTGAGGTTGATATTCATAAAGAAGTAGAACTCAGACATATCTGCATTTGCGATTGATCCCGAAATCAGATATTTGCCATCATCCTGTTTTTCGAGTACCAAAGATGCGAAACCATCTCCTATGCAATATTCACCGAAGCTGAACATTATATACGAACCCATCGGGAACTGGAATCCGCCAAAATCTACGAGAGAGCCCAAATTGATGCTGCCGGGAGCTCCGGGCTCCTCTTCGTTAATATAGTATTCTCCGCTGAAATCTTCAGGATTGAAAGGTGTGGGAAGAACAATCTCGAAGTTGGTCATAATGGGATTCTCTTCATCTCCTGAAAGAAGGGTGAGTGTATGTACGGCACTTCCCTCTTCATTTTGGGAAAGAGATGCAGAATATACGTTCACGGTAGGATCGCCGTGTCCCTGTGACGGGAACTTTGCTCCTTCTGTATTTATCTCTATTTCACCTTCATAGACCACCTTGTGTTCATTTCCTTCAGCGTCTTTAACCTCTGCAAGAATCACATATCCTTCATCGCCTTTGAACACTTTTATCTTTCCGTCCTTTATAGGAGTATCAGTCTCCGAAGCTATGTTTGAGATATATGATCCCATACAATAGCTCTCATCTCCATCTTCCATCTTTGTTCCCAAGGCAAATGTATTTTTCTCTGCATAAAGGGTAAGGGTGTTGTAATCATCCTTTCCGGGAAGATACTCAACTTCTTCTACTTTCACGTCCTCGGCAGTTTCGAAATTTGTCGTATATACCTCAAAGACATATTTATTCTCTTCAGTACCGAGAATGATATACTCCATTCCCCCGTGTTCCTCCGAAACAGGTTTGAGGAATGAAAACATCATCTCTCCTGCATATTCCACTGAGATAGAATCAGCAACCGCATATCCGAGATAAGGGGTACCAATCTTCTGTTCAATCTTCACTTCGCAGAAAGTGTTCCCTTTTGTAAGTTTGAGAATAAACTCCCTCGGAGCCTTTACAAGGTTCGGCTCTGCGGTAATAACAAGTTCGCGTCCGTTCTGTTTTACATTCAGCCAATCGGGGGCTGTCGAGAAAGAATATTCATCGGTTTCACCGCCGACGGTAACGGCAACTTTTGCCTCACCCCCTTCCGGTTCGAAAGTGACTGTGGCAGGGGTTGCTGAAATGGTGTCAGGAATTGGTGTCGGTTCTGTGCAGGCAAAAAGCCCTGCAACTGCGAGTAACATCGCAAAACTACGTAAAATCTTCATAATCATTTATTTAAATTGTTATTTCTTTTCATATTCCGGATGCCAGGCTATTACGGTCGGCGGTATTTTCATTATCAATCTCTCTTCGGTCAAAGTATAAGTCGTTTTCCCGACAGGATGGACATAGTATTGTTTAAGGTCTTGGAACAGAGGATCGTTCCACAATCGTTTCATATCAAACCAGCTCGAGCCGAAACCAAGCTGCTCCCTCATCCTCTCTTCAAAGGCAAAGACGGTCATCTGGTCGGCAGTCACAATGGTTTCGGGAATCGCCTCGTGTCCGGGCTCCAGCCTGTTTTTGCGAAGCTCCGTCAGGAGTGCAGCAGCACCGGCCACATCCCCTTTTCTGGCGAGACACTCGGCTTGCATCGTATAAAGTTCAGACAAACCGATGGCATAATTCGTTGAGATGTTGTTGCTGCTCAGGTTGGCGCAATACTGCTGTTTTTTCTGATATGTATTGTAGGCACTTTTGCTTGTTGAAACGCTGGCATAGAATGCGAGCCTCGTGTCGGCACGGTCGTAGAAATACTTCTCTATCAACTCGTTCTTCACCCCGAAGAAAAGCTGGCCGTACATTCCGCCGTATATAGCCTCAAACAGACGGGGCATCCCCTGGAATGAATAAAGGCTCTCCGTATCCTGCTCAATTGTAGTGGGATATTTTATATCCTTGTTTTCATCAACAAGGGGAAGATAATCGATGAACTTGACATTGGGAGAGTGCTTTTTAAGTTCAGTGAATGCAGCATCAAACTGCTCGGACGCCTCATCGTATCTTCCGAGCATAAACAAAATCTTGCCGTACAAAGCAAGGCCGCTTCCCTTGAAGATGCGCATACAATGTGTCTCTTCTTCCGAAAGCGAAGCCACGGCCTCTTTCATCTCTTTTATCACAAACTCCTGAACTTCAGACTCTTTCCTCAGAGGTAGGTCGAGATTGGTGGTAGTTGCCTTGTCAATGATGGGGATATCGCCGAAAAACCTGCTCATCATAAAGATGCAGTAAGCGCGGAGCATTCTTGCCTCTGACTGCACCGCAAGGCGTTGTTCTTGAGTACCATCTTGTGCATTAAGCACTTCTGCAATCACTTTATTACAACTGTATAGGATATTTGTAAAAGAGTTCCACTCTCCGCAAAGCTGGTCTTCGCGGTAGATGTCCGCCTCCCATTTGTAGGCACTCGTGGCATAAGAGCCGAGCTGGCTATAGACCATATCGTATCCGGCTTCATCTGTATATGTCTCGAAACACATATACGGAAACGACTCCTTCAGGAAGAATTTTTCAGTGCCATAAAGGAGGCCTTGATAGTGGGAAATGGTCGAGGCAACGTCGTATCCGCGGGGTTTCACATTGAGGTAATCTTCACAAGAACTCAGTGAAAATACTGCCGCAACGGCCAGGATGAATATATTAATTTTCTTCATAACTGCTTAAAATTCAATATTTAAACTTGCACTTAAGAATGGGCCGAACTTATCCGACCTGCTGCCGCCGGAAAGGGAGAAGCACTCGGGGTCAATCCCCTGTCCGTTGAAAGCAATGGTCGCAAGATTGCTCGCAATGAGCCTGACCGAAGCATTGTTTGCATTGATGGCCTTGCAGGCACGGCGTGGCAAGGCGTATCCCAACGATACCTCACGCAACTTGATATACGAAGCGTCCAGCACGTTGATGTCGGCATACCTGTAGAGATACATCACATCCAGTTCGTTTATTGATGTGTTTTTAAGGGAATAATATGCGGGAACGTTCGTCTTCTGTTCATCCCCGGGAGTTTTCCATCGTTTTGCAAAATCGTTGTGCAGATTGCTTCCAAGACGATATGAATATGTTCCGTTGACATCATTTCTCAACACATGTCCCAAATTGTAGATAAACTGGATGTTCAAATCGAAATCTCCCAATCGGAAATCATTTCCGAGCGAGCCGAAGAACGGGGGGATTGTAGTACCCTTATAATGAACCGCATCAGCTGTATCGATATTGGTGAGGGTGCGAACGATATTCCCCTTGGAATCGTATGCCCGAGGCATTCCGTCCGCAGGATCGAGCCCGGCCCATTTATAGGCAAATATCGTCCCGTAAGGATACCCCTCCCAATAGTTGTAATCAACCATAAGATAGGGAGTTGTGGGAGGCTCTACATACATGCTCACCAACTTGTTGAAGTTGTAGGTAAAGGTAAAATCGGTGCTCCACTCAAAATTCCCTTTTCGCATTGTGATGGCATTCAGAGTAAATTCAACGCCTCTGTTCACCATCCTTCCCACATTAGAAAGAACAGTGGTAAATCCTGATGAAGGGTCGCAAGGGGTCTGCGCCA
>JABUTQ010000031.1 GCA_021443605.1 Bacteroidales bacterium
GACTACGGAGGAGCCATCCACAGGGCGTTACACAGCATTATGCATCTCATTGAAGACCACGCCGAACAGGCCGCTTTACCAAAAAGATTCGCCTCAAGCCGTTTGGTTGAAGGAGATGGAGACATCGTTGAAAGACTCAATCTCACAGATGCCGAAAAAACTGCCATTGAAAAGGTTGTTTCCGATATGGAAAAACATCGTGGGCTCGACAGGAACGCGGCGATGGCAGAAATGAGATTCTCATTCATCGAAAGGCTGTGCAACTACACCGTGATAAAGCCTAAAGAGACCAAAGAGAGAAAATTCAGCAGTCGCATAGACAAGATTCTCACCGGCAAATGGAGCGCAATCCCGTCTTTCATAGTGATAATCAGCATAATTTTCTGGCTAACTTTCAACGTGATAGGTCCGGCCCTCCAAGATTTGGTGGCAGGTGGAATCGATATCCTCGGACAAATCGTCTATGCCGCTTTTGAAAGATGGCAAATCAGCGAGCCGGTCGTCAGTCTGGTAATGGATGCCATCTTCGGCGGCGTGGGAAGCGTTATAAGTTTCGTGCCGATAATAATTGTTCTGTTTTTCTTCCTCTCGATGCTGGAGGATAGCGGATATATGGCTCGTATTGCCTTTATGGCAGATAAGCTACTTAGAAAAATAGGTCTTTCGGGCAGGTCGATTGTGCCACTGCTTATCAGTTTCGGATGCACGGTGGCCGGGGTGATGTCCACCCGCACCCTCCCCTCTGCAAAAGACAGGAAAGCCACCATACTCCTCACCCCTTTTATGAGCTGCTCGGCAAAAATCACGATATACGGATTCTTTGTAAATTCCCTTTTCCCGGGACACGGCGGGTTCATAATGGTAGGCCTTTATCTATTGGGGATATTCCTCGGCATAATCACCGCCCTGATTCGAAAATGGAGTCACAAACACTATCAGGCCACCCCTTTCGTAATGGAAATGCCCGTATATCGTATGCCTTACACCAAAAACGTGCTCCATCTCCTTGGCGACAAGGTCAAAGACTTCCTCCACACTGCATTCACTGTGATTTTGCTCTCCACAATCGTCATCTGGTTCCTGCAATCTTTCGATTTCCGGCTTAATTACATAGCTGACAAGTCCCAAAGTATGCTTGCCGCAATAGCGGGATCCCTGGTGCCGATATTCGAGCCTGTCGGCCTTGGCGATTGGAGGATAATCACCTCGCTCATCTCCGGCTTCCTGGCAAAAGAGAGTGTGATTGCCACGATGGACGTGCTTGGCGTTGCCGGATCGATTACTGCCGCGACTGCCATTCCTATGCTGATTTTCAGCTTGTTATATACCCCCTGCGTAGCTTCCATTTCCTCAATACGCCGGGAGCTCGGTCGAGGATGGGCAACATACGTTGTTATCTTCCAATGCGTTCTGGCGTGGATTTGCGCCTGGATAGGATACCTGCTCATATCTCCACTTTTATAGCACAACAATGAATACCGCTACTGTAATAGTCCTCGCAATCCTTGCCGCAATTGTTGTAACTGCGTCAATATCAATTGTTCGCAGAAGAAAAAAAGGCAATTTGTGCTCCGGGTGCTCTGCCTGCAATCGATGCGGATGTTCACAAGACAAATGCACAAAATGATTGTGAGACCTATTCTATAACAGACAAGATTGAATAAATCAATTTGTCTTTATAAATTTGGAGATAAATTTATCACCGCTATGACTCGGCTTAACCTTTATATCACTCTCATATTTCTCTCTTTCAGCACAATAACTCTCTCCGGAAGGAATCATCCCGATTCGCTTCTATCCGTTGACGGCCCATATCTGTTCCATCTTGACGGCGGCGGCATCAGAATTGTCACCACAGATAGTTCCCAGCAAATAGATACGACTATGTATCAGTCTATGCCTGAGAATCTTACGCTTCATATCACAGACCACGAGGGCAATAACGGATTTGATGTCACGCTTCACGATATAGCGCGCCCCGACTGGAAATATGAAAAGCCTGAGAAACTCTTCATTATGAGCGACCCCCACGGCCGGATGGATTGTTTCCTCAGCGTTCTGAAAGGAAACGGGATAATCGACAATGACCTCAACTGGAATTTCGGAAACGGGCACCTTGTAATCATCGGCGACGTGGCAGACCGCGGTGACGATGTCACACAAATATATTGGCTGATCTATAAGCTTGAATATGAGGCAGATTGTGCCGGAGGAAAAGTTCATTTTCTGATTGGAAACCATGAAACACTCCTCCTTATGGACGACCTCCGCTACACAAACGCAAAATACAAGACTCTCGCAAAACGGACCGGGCACAAATATCCCTATTTCTGGAGCGTCGATACCGAGCTCGGCCGCTGGCTCTGCACCCGAAACACCATCGAACTTATTGGTAATGACCTGTTTGTCCACGCCGGGCTCAGCACGGATATGGTAAAACGGAATCTTTCAATCCCGTTTGTGAACGAGATGGTGTCAAAAGGGCTGTTCTTATCCAAGAAAGAGCGCCAACACAGAGCCGAACTCATATACTTCCTCTTCAGGTCAAACGGCCCAGTCTGGTATCGCGGCCTCGTCTTGGACGAAGAGAAATATTTCCCCGCAACCAATGACGATTTGGATACAATCCTAAAATTTTACAGAGCCGACAGAATTTTTGTCGGACACACCATATTTGACGAAATATCAACGTTTTACAATGGAAAAGTAATTGCCGTGAACGTTGATAATCCCGAAAATATGGCAAAAGGTACAAGCCGTGCCATTCTCATACAAACCGACACCCTATCCATCGTGGGAGATAACGGGGTACGCCTTCTATCCACAAGATTAGGCACGCAAGGGAATTAATTGCCATAATGTGATGTGATTTGAAACAGTTTCTTAAATTTTAATCGATTTTTATACGCTATCTCGTTTTTATTCGTTAAATTTGGCATAACAATGTGGTATGTCGTAATGCATACGAGATTTTTACTTTATATCATAATTACCTTTACACTTGCTTCTTGTATCTCGTCTCGAGATAATGCATCTATTATTCTGGGAGATGAGCGTTTCGAGGAATACCTTCCTTTACTTGAAGGAAAGAGGGTTGCTGTGTACTCAAACCATACCGGCATAGTCGGAGATAAGTCAGAAGGGCTTATGGTCCCTGCAGGGACTCCTGTTACTGACGACAATTGTGTAATCCCTTTTGGCACCCCGGCATCTGACACTTCAACAGTAGTATATGGGCCTCACATCATTGATGTTTTGATAGAGAAGGGGATAAATGTCTCTGCCATATTTTCGCCTGAGCATGGTTTCCGCGGGGCAGCAGATGCCGGTGCTGATATCCCAAGTTCTGTGGATCCTGTTACTGGAATCCCTATCTTATCTCTTTATGAGCATGGCACACATCTTCCCAGTGCAGAATCTATGGCAACATTTGATGTAGTGGTAGTTGATATTCAGGATGTTGGCCTACGTTATTATACCTATTACATCACAATGCATCACCTTATGGAAGCGAGCACAAAGTATGGCAAGAAGGTGATAGTTCTTGATAGACCTAATCCGAATGGCTTTTATGTTGATGGACCGATGCTGAATATGGAATATAAGAGTAGTATCGGTTGGTTGCCAGTGTGCATGGTTCATGGTATGACTATGGGCGAGCTTGCCTTGATGATAAATGGAGAAGGCTGGCTTCCTGAAGGAACCTGTGACCTTACAGTAATCCCGTGTCTGAATTACGACCATCAAACAAAATATACTCTTCTTTTAAATCCTTCCCCTAATCTAAAGGATATGAAGAGTGTGTATCTTTACTCTCAAAACTGTTTCTTTGCATCCACCGTGGTTACGGAAGGTCGCGGGACCATGTATCCGTATGAACTGTATGGTCATCCTGATATGAAGAACTGTGATTTCAGTTTCACACCTCGAAGCATGCCGGGGGCATCTATGCCTCGCTATCAAGATCAAGAGTGCTTCGGCCGCGATCTTCGCGATGTTCCACTTGATACTATATGGAATCGAGGAGCAGACCTTACTTATCTTATTGATGCATACCATAATATGAACATAGGAGCTGCTTTTTTTGCCGATGACCTACATCTCGAAGAACAAGTCGGGCAATCATATGTGAGAAAGATGATTCTTGAGGGGGCAAGTGCCGCGCAAATCAAATCCCTTTGGTCAGATGATGTGGAAACTTTCAAAAAGCAGAGAAGACCATATCTGCTTTATTCTGAATAATCTAAACTAACCTATTAAAAACAACACTTATGAATCTCCAGGTTTCGTTCAAGAGTTTATCGATGTGTAAGACTCTTGTTGCGTTAGCTGTAATAGTATCCGTCTCCTTCGGGGCTGCTATTTCGGCTAATGCCTCTGTTGTCAGAGCAGAGAACTCTACCCAGAGCTCACAGATTATGGCTGCGGGAATTGTTTTGGATACCCAAGGACAGCCTATCGTGGGCGCTAGTGTCATTGAGCAGGGGACAAGAAATGGTGTCGTGACCGATTCTGATGGTAAGTTTATCATCAGTGTCAAGTCAGGTGCACAAATTGAAGTCTCTTGCATCGGTTTTGCCACCAAAGTTGTGTCTGCTTCCTCAAAGATGACAGTCATCCTCGAAGAGGACTCTCAGTTCCTTGAAGAGGCGGTTGTCGTTGGTTACGGTATCCAAAAGAAGGCAAATCTTACTGGTGCCGTATCTTCTGTTGATGTTGCAAAGACTATTGAAAGTCGTCCTATCGCAGATATCGGACGTGCACTTCAAGGTGCTGTCCCTGGGCTTACCGTAACTACAGGTTCCGGTGAGATTGGAGGAGCTCCTTCCATAAAGATTAGAGGTAGCATCAGCTCACCCAACGGAAGTGGTAATCCTCTTATTCTTGTGGATAACGTTGAGATTGACGATATCTCGCTTGTCAATCCAGATGATATCGAGTCTATCTCTGTCCTTAAAGATGCCGCATCTTCTTCTATCTATGGTGCACGGGCTGCATTCGGTGTACTACTTATCACTACAAAGGCTAAATCAAAAGCTGAAAAAATAACAGTGAAATACTCTGGAAGTATATCCCTGAGAACCCCGACCAAGACTCCGGAACAACTTCCGGGGTGGCAGCAGGGAGAAATCAACCTAATAGGTGCGAAGAATGCCGCAGCTGATCCTAATAGTGTCTCTTATTACAACATAGTGGGTAATATGCGCGTTGATCAAACCAGCATCGACAAGATGAAATCCTATTGGGAGGCATACGGCTTTGGTGACCAGTTCGGTTCGGAGATGGTTGAGGGCCGTGACTTCGAATTTAGGGACGGAGGTATGTTCTTTATACGTACATGGGACTGGTATGATATGTATATTCGCAAATGGGCTCTTCAGCATAACCACTCACTCTCTGTAAATGGCGGTAATGGCAGAACAAACTATAACATTGCTTTTGGTTACCTCAAGCAGGATGGTCAGATGAAGATAAACTCTGATACTTTCGACAGATATAACGCCAACCTATCGCTTAACTCCCAATTAACTAAATGGCTCTCAGTCCGTGGCGGTGTAATGTTCACAAGAGCCAACTACTCGAAGCCAATGACTTATAACTCCGATCTTTATGACCCTATGTACTACCTCTATCGCTGGCAAGCGATGTATCCTTATGGAACATACAACGGTTATGAGTTCAGAAGTGGTATCACTGAGACCAAGTATGCGCCACGAACAACAAACGAGACTGAATACGTGAGATTAAACGGAGGTCTTACAATAAAACCCATTGATGACCTCTCTATCGATGTCGATGGATCTTATACGTCAAAGAACAGATTCGGAAAGAAGTATGGTGACATCAAGGGAGTCAGCACAATCAATGTCTTTACTGCCATGAATAGTGTAGCAGCGTTCGTCCCTGTCAACTACATCAGTTCATCTTATGACTATGTGCAGGAGACTTCAACCCGTAACCAATCTCTAGTTCTCAACGCTGTTGCCACCTATAAGCACACTTGGGGAGATCACGGTTTCTCAGCAATGGCCGGTACCAATATCGAAAAGAGTGAGACCAAATACTTCCTTGCAAAGAGAATGGGTCTGCTCGATGCTTCTAAACCCGAGCTTAATCTTGCTACAGGAAATCAGACAACAGAAAGTTCACATTCATGGTGGGCTGTAGCCGGTTTCTTCGGACGTATCAATTATTCTTATAAGGATAGATATCTTCTCGAGGTTAATGGCCGTTATGACGGCTCTTCAAAGTTCCCTTCAGGAAGCCGCTTCGCATTCTTCCCTTCAGTCTCTGCCGGTTGGCGTGTAACTGAGGAGCCTTGGATGCAGAACCAATCAGTTGCAAGTACCTTGAAAATCAGGGGATCTTTTGGAATGATAGGAAACCAGGATGTTGGCAACGATCGTTTCGTCTCTACACTTTCTACCGGGACTGACTCGTGGATTATTAACGGGGAAAAGGTTCAGTCAACATCTAAGCCGACTATAGTGTCTTCTGCACTTTCATGGGAGAAAGTTACCACTCTTGACTTTGGATTCGACTACAGAGTTTTTAATGACGCTCTCGGTGTAACTTTCGATTGGTATAGAAGAACAACCAGTGATATTCTTACTGCAGCAAATCTTCCAAGCACACTCGGTGCTGCCGCACCTTACGAGAATACAGGTGCAATCCAGACCAATGGATGGGAGCTTGCAGTAGATTTCCACCGCGAGTTCAGTAATGGTTTCTACTTAAATGTAATGGCATCTCTGTCAGATTATAGGACAGTAGTTACCAAGTGGACTACAAATACGGCTATCCCTACCTACTCAAGTGGTTCCGGATGGTGGAGCACCACATACTATAAGGAAGGAATGGTTCTCGGTGATATCTGGGGTCTTACTTTTGACAGATTCCTCACTGCCAACGATTTTAACGCAGATGGTAGTCTCAAGGATGGAATTCCCGATCAGACTAAGGTATTCAAGAGCGGACATCGTTTCGCACCCGGTGATGTTCTTTTCAAGGATCTTGACAATAATGGTGAAATCTCAATGCAGTCGGGAACCGATAAAAAAGGCGACTATTCAGTTATCGGCAATGCTCTCCCCCGCCTTCAATATGGTTTTAACATTGATCTGGCATGGAAAGGGTTCGATCTTAACTTATTTTTCCAAGGTGTAGGCAAGAAAGATCTCTGGGCAGCAGGAAACCAAGTACTTCCTGGATTCACATCAGGAGAGCCTTATTATGTAGGAGCTGAAGATTACTGGAGCGAGACCAATCAAGATGCTTTCTATCCGCGTCCATACACCTATGGCCAAAGCACGAGCGGAAACTATACCATCAACAACAGATATATGCTTAATATGTCATATCTCCGGTTAAAGACTCTCACTTTCGGCTACACTCTTCCCAAGAAGGTTGGAGATGCCATACATCTCTCAAAGGCACGTGTCTATTTCACTGGTGAAAACCTGCTCACCATCGATAAGGTCAAAGCTGCCATCGATCCTGAAATCGCTGTACGAACTGCAAATGGAGCCAGTGACCAGCGTAACTTCGGTCGTAGCTATCCTTTTGCAAAGGTTCTATCATTTGGACTTCAGCTCACATTCTAAAAGTATTGAAGTATGAAAAAGATATTCAATTTGTTTGCAGTTGCAGCAGTACTCATTATAGTATCTGGCTGTAACGATTTTCTCAACAGAGACCCGCAAGACAAGCAAACTAACGATACATTCTGGTCATCAGAAACTTCTCTGCGTACCTATGCTCAGAATTTCTATTCAACATATTTCGTTGGTTATGGCGTAGACTATTCAATCTTCGGCGGTTACTCCTTTGGAGATGACTACACCGATGATTATATCGTAGCCGATGGAGGGGGGTATGTTTACTTCCCAAAGTCTAATATTCTTGACTATAACTCAGCTCAAAGCGCTTGGAGCAATAACTACGGCATCATCTATAAGGCAAATGTCATGATTGAGAAGATTCCCGGTATGAACATTTCGGATGAGGCTAAGAAACATTGGATGGGTGTAGCACGCTACTTTAGAGCAATGGCTTACTCATCTCTCCTTAAGATCTATGGTGGATGTCCCCTCATTACCGCTGTCATTGACCCTTCAAATACAAAGGAGCTTTATAAGGATCGCTCTAGTTTTCTTGAAGTTGCTAAGTTTGTTAATGATGATTATCAGTTCGCTATTGATAATATGCGTACTGATGATTCCAAGCTTCAGGTAAATAAGTATGTTGCAGGTGCTTATATGTCGCGAGACCTTCTCTTCCATGCCACTTGGCTCAAGTATCATGGTTCAGAGATTGGTCCAAAGTCAACAACCGTAGGTGCCGCTGATATCAAAACTCTCCTTCAAGGAGCGATTAATGGGGCTGAGATAGTTATGAACTCCGGAAAGTTCGCTATCGGAAATACATATAACGCACTCTTCTCTGTAGATGATCTTGCCGGAAACAAGGAAATCATATTCTACCGTGAGTACACTTATGGTGTGCAATCTAACTCTCTCATGGTTTATGGTTGCAAGGAAAATCAACGAGGCGGTCTCACCGAGGATGCTATCGAGAGTTTCCTCTGTTCTGATGGCCTTCCTATCTCTCAGTCTCCTTTGTATAAGGGAGGCAAGTATCACGAGGTTAACAAGGGCGCACTTGAGAATCGCGATCCAAGAATGTTTGATAGTGTGGTTGATTCACTCCGCATTCTCGGTGCTAGAGGTATCACATACAAGGATGGCGCTTCTTGTACAGGTTATGTAACTAAAAAGTTCCTCAATGAGGAGTGGTACAGGACAGGTTCAATATATGTATCCAACACTCTACAAAGCCCGGCAGATGCCCCTACTATCCGTTATGCTGAAGTTCTTCTAAACTTCGTTGAAGCACGTTATGAGATCAGCACTGTCGGTGGTTCTCCTTTCAATCAGTCTGATCTTGATAAGTCAATCAATCAGATTCGTCAGCGTAAGCTCACCAAGTATGGCGCTGCCTCTGCCGCCCCTGCAATGCCTTCTGTTACCCTCCAAGGCTCTTCAATCGCTGTTAATGGCACAGTGATAAACGATCCTAAGAGAGATGCTGACATTGATCCTGTGCTATGGGAAATCCGCCGTGAACGTCGTGTTGAACTAATGCTTGAGGGCCGTAGAGGTGAAGATCTCCGCAGATGGGCTAAGTATGTCAATCTTAATTCTGAGGATACGGATGGAAATCCGGATATGACTTTCCTCGGTGCATACATTAACCTTGATGAGACTCCTTATAAGTCTATTACTGGAGGAATTCAGCTCTTTGATCCCCAAAATCCTTCAGCCACTGATTCAAGAAAGGGTTATCTAAAGTATGGCTACAAGAAGGGGCTCAGAGAATTTACTCCCGGTGATGTAAGCTCAGAGCGTTACTATGTTAAGGCTATTCCAAACTCACAGATTGTTCTTTACAAAGATAAGGGTTATACTCTTACCCAAACTCCAGGATGGGAGTAGTAGAGAACTGCAAAAAAATGATTACGGCTCGCCGGAAATGGTGGGCCGTAATTTTTTAGGTAACCTTCCAATAAAAAATATTTGGTTTATAAAATAAACTGATTTATTTTTGCATTGCCGTTTCGGATGAAGCGGCATATATTTGGCCAATATAGTTTATTTTGTAAACCACTTTAGCAAGCAAAAATTATGGAAGAGAAGAACATTACTCCGCAAGAAAGTCTCGAAATCATTTCACAAATGATTGAATCGACAAAACGCCGTTTCCGCCTCTCAGATGGCAATACCCTCCTGATGTGGGGCTACCTGTCAGTGGCAGTGTGTGTCATCACA
>JABUTQ010000286.1 GCA_021443605.1 Bacteroidales bacterium
AAAATCTGTTTGAGATCAATCTTCAGAAAATCGGCCTCGTAAAGCCCTTTCACAATTGAAGGGAAATGCTCCCTCAAATAGACGACCGATTCAGTATCTATTTCAATCACTTTAAGGTCAATATCTTCTCTCTCAAGAAGATACTGTGTGAGAACACCCATCCCGGGACCAACTTCCAACACATCCCTGCAGCCATCGTGCGGCAAAGCCTCCACAATGTTGCGGGCAATCTGAAGGTCGGTCAAAAAATGTTGTCCGAGATATTTTTTGGGTCTTACGTTCAAGGCTATTTGGTTTTTACATATGGTCTCATCGCGCGGATGACCGTCTTGAGGATTTCCTCATCCCTCGATCCGCTGCAGATTGCAACAAAGCCATATTTCTTTTCGGGATTGAAAAACATCTCGCTTCTAAGACCGTAGGCACCACCTGTATGCCCCACAAGAGTCTCCCCTTCTATGTAACTGTCTTCGTTCCAAAGGGCATAGCCGTAGTATGCATCGGGATCTGTCGTATCGGTTGAATGCACAGGTGTCTGCATCATCCTGGAGTGTTTTTCATTGATAATCTTCACACCAGAGGGAGAAGTGCCGTAGTTCATGTGCATCAACATATACTTAGCAAGGTCGATGGCTGATATTTTCATTCCTCCTGTAGGAGAGAACACAGGGGTGTCGTAGCCAAACTTATAATTTGCAATCCTCTCACTGCGAGGCTCATAGCACTCGGGGTCATATACAAACTTGCCGGCTTGTTCATCGTATGTGTATAGTTTCACAAACTTTGAAGCATCCAGTGAATCAACGCAGTAGCCGCCATAAAGACCGAGGGGTCTGAGAATATGTCCCACCACATATTGGTCGAATCTCTCCCCCGAAAGTTTCTCTATGAAAGAGCCGACAAGGTTGAAATTGAGATTACAATATTCGTATTGAGTCCCCGGCTCATAGTCGTTGTAGCAGTTGGCGTAATTGGGATTGACATCGGGATTAATCACGTCAAAAGTAAAGTAACCTTCTGAATCATTGAGGCTTGAACGATGTGAGAGCAACATCCCCAAGGTGATTTTCACATCGGGATATTTGGGATTTCGGATGGGAAATCCCGCAAGCAGGGTAACATCCATATCGAGTGTCACAAAGCCCTGTTCAATCAGCTGCATGATGGACGTGGCCGAAAACGATTTTGATATGGAAGCGATGCGGAACAAATCTCCATCAGAGACAGGCTCCTGAGTATCAATGTCTTTCACACCAAATGAATGGGTATAGACAATCTGGTTGTTTTCTACAAGAGCCACGCTCAAGCCAACCACGTCAGAGTCCTTCATGACGCGGTTCAAATCCTCTGTAAGACCGCCGTAAGGGTTGCAGGCCGTTATCACACAGAGAGACAGGAGAAAGATTATTGATTTTCGCATAATATGCAAAGATATCAGTTATTGGACACTCCTCCAAACTATGAATCATTTTTCACCCTTGAATGGGGGAAATGTGAGGACGTGCGGCGTTTCCACCGAATCCTGTCGATATTCATTATAGACTCTGCTGCCGAAGAACTTGTATCCGTTCTCATCGTTCTCCGTTCCCATCAGCACAGAATGGATGAATCCGTTTTTCTCCACGAGGATTGTGTGATAAATCTTCTGTTCGGGATTCTTTCTGAAGAAGAACTGAACTTTCCTGTCTCGGGCCGTGTAGTGCCTGATGCTGTCATCTTCGTGTTTCGTCCAATTCAGGCCGGTGGCATGCCTCTTCACATATTTCCTCATCATATTGCTGCGATACCACGTGCCCCCCTTTTTTGAAACGAAATGCTTGCCGTCAAGCAGGGCGTTTGCATCGTCATAGCAGGCCACAAACAAGCCGTGGTCGGGAGATTTGTTGAGCCAGTTCACAAGTTTATCACCATATTGTTCATCTGTCCAGGCATAATCACTGTCGATGAAAGTGATTTTGGTGACATAATCTGGAATCTCATCCACGGAATCGATGAATCCGAATATGAAGTTGCCGCCACCGCTGTGGCTATTCAACTCAATGTGAGGATTGTAATTGCCAAAAAGTTCGAGGATATATTCGACGAACTCCTTTATTAGGGCTGTCCTTTCGGGAAGCATTTCACCGCTGCCGCGCCCTCCCCTTCGCCAGTTGGCCCAGCTGCGTCCGTCCGCCTCCATATATATTGTCACGAGATTATAATCATCCGTCTTGTTTCTCAAATATCGTGTCTGTGCTCCAATATGCTGAATATCAAAACGATAATCATCACCTTCAGAAGACCGTTTTCCGATGGTGTGCAGTGTTGTGTTGCCGTTGGGAAGGGCAAAGAATACTATTTTTGTCGGTTTGGTCCGATTGAACTTGTCCTCTGAAGGGGCATTAATATGCACCTTCATCCCGGGTTCATAGACGAAGGTGGCGATTTTCTCCCCGTAATATGCGCTCTGCTCAAGCATCGGGTAAAAATCGGTGTCCTGTGCTGAAGTGGAGATAGGGAAAAAGCTTGACAAGCTGACAATCAAGGCTATGCATCTTTTGCGGATATTCATATAATTCGTGGTTTCATTGATATTGTTAAAGAAATTACGAGTATTTGATAAAGATACGAAATCATCCCAAATATCGGATAAAAAATTGAGGATGGCGTGTAGCGATTATTTTTTTACCATCTGCTACAATGTTTTTTATACCTTTGTAGTCTATGGCGTCGGAAAAAAACAATATGTCTCCGCTGATGAAGCAATACTACGAGATGAAATCGCAGTATCCGGATGTCATTCTTTTATATCGCGTGGGCGACTTTTACGAAACTTTCGGGGAGGATGCAGTAAAGACAAGCAAGATTCTTGGGATTATCCTTACCCGCAGGGCCGCAGGCAACGGCACGTTTACCGAACTTGCCGGAGTGCCGCACCACGCCATCGATATGTATCTGCCAAAACTGGTAAGGGCGGGGCATAAAGTGGCCATCGTAGATCAGCTGGAAGATCCGAAGTTAGCCAAGAAAATTGTCAAACGAGGTGTCACTGAATTGGTTACACCCGGCGTCTCTTTCAATGACACCCTACTTGAACAGAAGGAGAACAACTATCTTGCAGCAGTAAAGATTGGCAGGAACAATATCTGCGGAGTTGCTTTTCTGGATATCTCCACCGGCACTTTCAAGATTTCCCAAGGGACAAAGGAATATGTCGATGTGCTGATTGCCGATTTTTCTCCAAAGGAGATTCTCGTGCAGAGAGGTATCAAAGTAGATTACAAGACATATATATCCTCCATAGACGAATGGGCTTTTGCAGAAGAACCCGCGATGCAGAAAGTGCTCAAACAGTTTGGAGCGGGGACTCTGAAAGGATTCGGCATAGAGAATATGCCGCTCGGAATTGCGGCTGCAGGTGCTATCCTGTCATATATGGAACTCACTGAACATCACGATATTGCACATATTCGAAATATCGGAAGGATAGATCAGGGGAGCCACGTGTGGATAGACCGTTTCACTTTTAGGAATCTTGAAGTCTTCAAGCCGATGGCTTCAGAAGATGGGAAAAGCCTTTTGGACGTGATAGACAGATGCGTGTCGCCTGTAGGTGCCCGTGCCTTGCGCGAATGGCTCGCAATGCCGCTCAAGGACATAGAGAAGATTGCGTGGCGTCACAATGCCGTGTCTGCCCTCATTGACAACTATTCTGTATGCAACGATATTCGTGACAGCATCAGCGACATAGGCGATCTGGAGCGCATTACGGCAAAGGCCGCTGCAGGGAAGATTCTTCCCCGCGAGATACTCCAGCTCGGAAGGGGGCTTGCATCCATAGACAAGATTATTGCGGCGATTGCCCCGATGAAACCATTGGAGCAGATTGGCGACAAGCTCAACGGCTGCCTCGAGCTTTCAGAACTTATCCTGAAAACAATCCTTCCAGACACTGCAAGCCAGATTGGGAAGGGCCCCGTAATCGCTCGCGGCATAGACGAAGAGTTTGATACTCTGAAAGATACACTCGCCCACAGCAAGGAAATTCTGATGAATATCCAGCAAAAAGAGCGGGATGCTACCGGAATCGCCTCCCTCAAGATAGATTACAACAACGTGTTCGGATATTATCTTGAGGTACGCAATATGTACAAATCGCAGGTGCCTCCCAACTGGATACGCAAGCAGACTCTTGTAAATGCCGAGCGCTACATCACGGATGAGCTCAAACAATACGAGGAGCGTATTCTGGGGGCGGAAGAGAAGATTCTCGCGTTCGAAACGCAGATTTTCAGGAATCTTGTGATGAAAGTGCAATCCAAAATAGACGTTCTACAGCGGAATGCGGCTGCGATTGCAGCTCTCGACTGCCTTGCCGGATTTGCCGTACAAGCTGTGGAGCACAACTATTGCCGCCCCCAAGTAACTGACAGTCACAAGATTGACATAAAATCAGGCAGGCATCCGGTAATAGAGACTCTCATCCCTGCCGGAGAAGAATATATTCCTAACGACCTTGTCATAGACAACACCCCCGGAAGCGAGGCTCCGCAGATAATCATCCTCACAGGCCCCAATATGTCGGGAAAATCGGCACTCCTACGGCAAACCGCCCTGATAGTGCTGATGGCCCAAATCGGATCTTATGTCCCCGCCGCGAGCGCAGAAATCGGCTATATCGACAAGCTTTTCACCAGAGTTGGGGCTTCGGACAACATTTCCCGTGGAGAATCTACCTTCATGGTGGAGATGACCGAGACGGCAACCATCCTCAACAACCTGTCGGACAGGTCATTGGTGCTTCTTGACGAAATTGGGCGCGGTACCAGCACATACGATGGGATGTCCATCGCATGGGGCATCGCCGAATATCTCAACAATGGACCGAAGACATTGTTTGCCACTCATTATCACGAACTTAACGACCTTGAAACAATATATCCGGCAATAAAGAACTACCATATCTCCACAAAAGAGATTAACGGAAGCATCGTTTTTTTGCGAAAACTTTGCCCCGGAGGAGTTGCCCACAGTTTCGGAATCCACGTTGCAAAACTTGCCGGAATGCCTGCAGACGTGGTGCACAGAGCCGAAATAAAGCTCTCGGAACTCTCATCGCAGCCCGACGTAAAAGAGCTTCGGGAAGAGGCCGCAGGCACATCCGCACAGCCCAGGGAGGCCTTCACCCCCAAGAGCATCCGCAGTCGCGGCCGAAAAGGTTCGACTCAAACGGAGCCCCCTGTGCAACTCTCTCTCTATCAGCTCGACGATCCGCTTCTTGCAGAGATTCGTGCTACCCTTGAAGACATCGATTTAAATAATTTATCTCCCCTTGCAGCTTTTGACGTAATCAGAAAAATCAAAGACAAGTTGTAGGAGGATTATATGAACTATTTGATTACGAGCGTTGAACAGGCGCTCTTCTCGTTGCGGGGGAACAAGGTCCGCACATCTTTGTCGTTGCTCGGAATGAGCATCGGAATATTTTCAATAGTAACGGTATTATCTGTGGTGGATTCCCTCAAACAATCTCTCAATCAAGGGTTTGAGAGTTTTGGAAGCGATATGGTCTTTGTAAGGCAGTTCCCTATGGAAGAGGAAGACGGCGGGGAAGTGAAATGGTGGAAATATCTCAAACGGCCACCAGTGAGTATGGAAGATTACATTTTTCTGAAAGAAAACGGCAACCATTTCGGCACAATATCTTTTGCCGCCAACACTCCAAAGGACGTTACAAGTGCCGGACATATCGCCAAGGAGGTCTCTCTGGTGGGGTTTGCCGGAGATTGGAAACATCTTACAGGGTGCGAGGTGGAATACGGGCGCGGCTTCACGGAGAGCGAAACCGGATATAGGCAATCAAATCATCATTTCCAAAATGTGGCGCTTATAGGGAGATGCCTATGCGACAGACTCTTCCCCGGGATTGACATAAAAACTGTCCACGGAAGGACTGTGAGGATAGGGAACGTATCTATGGATATTGTTGGAGTGATGGAGGAAAACGGAGAGAGTATGGTGAAGATTTTTGATTCGGACAACACCCTTTTTCTCCCCGCCGCTACACTCGGACGGATTGTTCCAATCGAGAGCACGGCCACCCTTATCGCCGCCACACCGGCAGAGGGAATCTCCAAGGAAGAGCTCATTAGCGAAATAGTTGGCATGCTGAGAGTTGCACGGAGACTTCGCCCGTCGGAGAAGGAAGATTTCTCTATAGGCGAGCTCTCTTTTGTGGCAAACGAAGTAGATAAAATAATTTCCAGGATTAATCTTGCCGGGATACTGATTGGGGGATTTTCCCTCCTCGTGGGAGCCTTCGGCATTGCCAACATAATGTTTGTATCGGTAAAAGAGAGAACCCGGCAAATAGGCATCTGTATGGCTCTCGGGGCCAAACGCTCAGTAATTTTATCTCAGTTTTTGATGGAAGCGGCCGTCTTGTCGGCAATGGGAGGCCTATTGGGTGTCTTCTTGGTATGGCTGCTCACTTTGGCATTTCCCGACGAAGGATATTTTGTATTGAGACTTTCCCTATTCAGAGCCGCCACGGGAATCCTGATAGCTGCAATCACAGGACTTGCAGCCGGACTTGCCCCCGCCCTCTCCGCCTCCAAAATGAATCCGGTGGATGCAATAAACTCATTGTAAGAAGAAATATTTTTTAGTACTTTGTGATACAAGGTATCTGTTTTTTTATATATATTTGCAGTACCAAATTTTATAAATAGTTACAAAATGAAAAAAACAATCAATGCTGCATTGGGCGGCCGGAAGTTTACAATCGACGAAGATGCATACTCAAAACTTGACAAGTATCTGAAGAATTTCCGGAAGAAAGCCAATCTCGGTATGGACACCAAGGAGATGATGGAAGACATCGAGGCCAGGATAGCAGATTTGTTCGAGGCCGAAATTCGCAGCAGCAATCAGGTGGTGGACAATGCCCTTGTGACCAAAGTAATTTCCCAGCTTGGTATGCCGGATGGGAGCCCGGTGGATGAAAACGCCGGAACTTCAAGCTCATACCAAGCCGCAGAGGTTGACAGAAGTGCCCGCAAGTTTTTCAGGGACAAGGAGCAGAATATCCTCGGAGGGGTTTGCGCGGGAGCTTCACACTACTTCAACATAGACGTGGTCCTTGTCAGAATCCTGTTCGTGCTTCTTTTTCTCTGCGTTTTTTCAGGATTTTTCATCTATCTGATATTGTGGATAGTATGTCCGAGAGCCGTGACTGCCGCAGACAAATGCCAGATGCACGGACTTCCCGTTACAGCCGAGAATATGAAACAATTTCAAAAATAACGAGATATGGAAACAGTAAACAGTGTTGACAATGTAAGGGCTCAGATGCGCAAAGGGGTGCTGGAGTATTGCATCCTGTGTCTGTTGAACTCATCAGACGCCTATGCTTCCGAACTTATCACTCGCTTGAAACAAGAGGGGATGATTGTAGTTGAAGGGACATTGTATCCCCTGCTAATCAGGCAGAAAAACCAAGGATTGCTTACCTATCGCTGGGAAGAATCTCCCCAGGGGCCTCCACGCAAATACTATTCGATAACTGACCGTGGCCGTGGGCAGCTTGCTGAAATGGATGCCGCGTGGCAGGAGATTATCAAAACCATTGAGAATATCAGAAAGTAAAGTGTATCGGAACGATGAAAAAAATTGAAAAAGTAAGCATAGGGAAATATGCCTTCACGGTCGAGGAAGACGCATTTAAGGTGATAAGTGACTATCTGTCAGACCTTCAAGCGATTCATCCTGCGGAGGTGATAGAGGGGATTGAAGAGCGTATGGCAGAGTTGTTCATCGATAAATGCCCCGGGAATGCGATTGTCACATATCAGATTGCTATTGAAGTAGTTGGAATCCTTGGTAAACCTGAAAGATATGACGGGGAGAACCCTCCCAATGTGGAGCAACCCAAAAAGAAACTCTATCGGGATGTGCGCGACAAGATTTTCGGCGGCGTATGCTCCGGACTGGCGGCATTCTTCAATTTGGACATTGCCCTGATGAGGGTGATTTGGATTCTTGCATTTTTCCTTCTCTGCATTCCGAACCACGCCGTTTCTGGCACATTGGTAATAGCATATCTGGTGCTTTGGATCTGTATTCCCAAGGCCGATACCGTTCAAAAAAGGTATGAAATGAGGGGCGAGAAGATAAGCGTGGAGAATATCGGAGGGCAATTTGGAGCAGGAGTGAAATCAATGTCGGATGAAATGAAGGAAAATTCCATCCTCAAAACCGGTGTCAGGGTGATAGAGTGCATCGCAGGGCTGATACTTCTCTCTATCGGAGTGTGCGGCATAGTAGCGGGCTGCTGCTATCTTGTGGGGATGAACTTAATACACGGATTCGTAGGTATTACCGATTGGATGGTAGCATATTTTGGGATAATACCCAAATTGTTCGTCACCATCCTCGCCTCGCTCGTTTACTTCATTCCGATGCTCGGGATGTTGTATGCAGGCGTGATGATGACGTTCAATTTGAAATCGCCCCGCTGGAAGCCGGGGGTTATCCTCTTCATTCTCTGGCTAATAGCAATAATCGCCCTTATCTGCACAACGGTATTTGCAATCTTTGCAGTATAACTGAACTCAGCAGCATCTTTCGGTGAGATTCTTCACTTCGTTCAGAATGACGTATTGCTGTCATCCTGAGCGATAGCGAAGGATCTATTCGAATTCTACTTGTTTATCTCGGAGGCGATATGCTCTACAACTTCGCGGACAGTTTCAAACGGCTTTGTGGCATTGAATTGGAAATTTAACTTCTGCTCTATCGCGAGGCTCATAAGGAGCATCGACAAGGAATCTATCCCCAAATCGAGCACAAGAGACGAATCCATACTTACCTTTGACATATCCATCTTGGGTTTTACCATCGCCAAGACCTCTTTGAGCTTTGCGAAAATCTCTTCGTTTGTCATACTATCCTATTGATTACGTGCAACTTTAAGGCTTCCTGTGCGTTTGAAGTCCTCCTTGCGGACGGTGACTTTCGAAACGCGCTGTACTGAAGGCATAGAGCCATTCACCTCCTCGACGAGTTTCGTGAAATAAGCCACTATCTCTTCCCAAGGCTTGCCTTCGAAGGCAGGCATCTGAGGGAGAATCTCTATGGCGATAACGCCCTCTCCGTCAACGGTATCTTCTTTCACGAGACAATCCTTGACTGTCGGATATTTATAGAACTTATCCTCAATGACTTCCGGTGAGATGTTTTCGCCATTGCTGAGGATGATGACGTTCTTGATTCGACCGGTGATATAGAGGAAACCTTCTTCATCGAAACGGGCAAGGTCTCCGGTCTTTACCCAACCATCTTCAGTAAGGGTGGCGGCAGTGTTCTCAGGATCACCATAATAGCCGAGGAAAGTGTTGTCTCCACGGAACCAAAGTTCTCCATCAACAATCTTAACCTCCTGCTCGGGATATATCTTGCCGACAGAATCGGGCTTCTCCTTTGTATTTGCATTTGCCGAAGTGAGGTTTGCCCCCTCGGTCATACCATAGCCTGCGTGAAGGGTGACACCCAATTTGTCAAACTCAACCGAAAGTCTCGGAGGTACAAGGGCAGCTCCGGTGATGATGGTCTTGAGCTCTCCACCAAGGAACTGAGGGCCGTACATCTT
>JABUTQ010000227.1 GCA_021443605.1 Bacteroidales bacterium
TGCATATTCATCGAGCCTTGTCACGGCAGATTGGTCTATATAAGCCTGCTTGTTTTCCTCAAACGGGCCAAGAACTTTAGACACCTGTGTATCAATCAGATTGGTATGCAATAAATTGAGCACTCCGCTCATTGAGCCTGCGGCGGCATACCATTCGGGGTGGTCCAGAAAAAGATTCATCGCACCGTGGCCTCCCATTGACAGGCCGGTGATGAATGTCTTTTCTGGATCGAGTTTGTATTTTTCCACCATCTGCGGATAAAACTCCTCTGAATAGAACTTTCGCCACTGCATCTGGTTAGAATCAACATTATCCAAATACCAGCTGTTGTAAAATCCATCCGGACAAATGATGCGAAATCCATACTTGTTGCTGATTTCCTGCAGATTGTACTTGTTGCTCCAGTCTCTGTAGCAACCGGACCAACCATGAAGGAGTATAAGTGTCGGGACAGAGTCGGAAAAGCCGCAGCACACTTCATCTACAACTCCTGTTTCGCGGTATGCATCAGGGGTGAACACCAAAACGGAATCATCGCAATGGAGATTTGAGGAATGAATTATCACCAACTCTTGAGCATTGGTATTCAATATGTTAAAAGCAAGAATAAAGACGAGACCACAAATAGTTTTTTTCATTGTGCAGATTTTTAGATACCTTTACAAAAATAGATAAATTTTGTCAAAGATGGGAAAAGGTTTGAAAGATATACGATTATATCTGGCATTTTTTGCGACTGCAGTCATCATTCTGTTTCTGTATCCCGAGAAAGGGGGATTCATATATCAGTACCAAACCGGCCGGCCTTGGATTTATGAGACCTTGATTGCCGATTTTGATTTCCCGATACTCAAAACTCCTGACCAGCTTTTACAAGAACGAGAAGAAAAGGCATCGCAAGTTCTTGATTACTACATATTAAATGATGAACTCTCGTTGAAGATGGTGAGCGCGTTCAACAATGCGGGCATCGGGGAGCAACAAGATACGATAAGTTCAATCCTTGAAGATGCATACACGAGGGGAATTATGCCGCAACAACCGGATGACAAAGATTCTTACGGAAAGGTCATCTTTGTGAAGAAGGGGAAAAGGGCAAAGGAGATTCCCGTTTCGGAAGTTTTCACGACAGACCAGGTATATCTGCAAATAAATTCTGCCTTGGCCGCCAACCATTCACAACGATATGCAGACTCCCTGTGCGAGAGTGTCAAAATACGCGACTATATTGTGCCAAACCTCATTTACGACAATGCCACAACACAGATAATGCACAAGGAGGCAGTGGATTACATCTCCCCCACAATCGGCACGATCTATACGGGGCAGCTGATAGTATCAAACGGAGAGATTGTCACAAGAGAAATCAAGCAGCTGCTCGACTCATACAAAAGCGAATATAATGCAAGTTTCAGCATAGGAAGCTCAACCTCGCTCTTGATGGTAACGCACATCCTCACAATTTTCATTCTGGTATCGCTGCTGTTTTTGACAATCTATTTCACTGACAAATCAATACTTGAATCATATAGGAAGTACCTGTTCGTGCTTCTGTTGCAACTGTTGGGATTCTTGTTGATAGTCATTGCCAAGCAGATGGATTCCACATTGATTTACGTGTTGCCATTATCGCTGTATGTAATTTACACTCAGGCATTTTTCAAAAACAAGTTTGTCTATCCCAGTTATTTGATTGTGATAATGCCGTTGCTCTTCCTTTGCGATAACGGCATCGCCCTCTATTTTATGAATGCGGCGGCCGGAGCGGTACTACTGGTCTCATATCCGAAGCTGAATCGCGGATGGCTGCAATTCCTCAATGTTCTATTCTTGTTCATCACCCTTATGATCGTGCATATAGCATTCAATCTCGACGGAGGCACCATCATAACAAAGAACGAAATCACCTATCTTGCAATACACTCTGTACTTGCAATCATCGGATACCCGTTCGTTTTCCTTCTGGAAAGCATTTTTGGGCTCGTTTCAAGAGTCAGATTGTGGGAGCTTACCGATACCAATAACGATTTGTTGCGGGATTTGGCTCATAAGGCCCCCGGCACGTTCCAACATTCCCTTCAAGTGGCCAATATTGCGGAAGAGGCGGCTGAAAAACTTGGAGCAGACAAGATGCTTGTCAGGGCCGGTGCCCTCTACCACGACATAGGGAAAATGTACGACCCCAAGTATTTTATTGAGAATCAGGCAGGTGGAGCGAATTGCCATTCAGAATTGTCTCCACAGGAGAGTGCTGCAAAGATTATCAGGCACGTTGAAGAAGGAATGGAACTCGCTAAAAAATATCTTCCGGATGAGGTGTCGGATTTCATCACCACCCACCACGGCGATTCTTTGACCGCATATTTCTATAACAAATATATAAGCGAAGGGGGCGACCCTGCCAATAAGAGCGAATTCAAATATCACGGAAAACTTCCTCAAACAAGGGAACAATCCATCGTAATGATTTGCGACACTGTGGAAGCAGCATCAAGATCGCTTAAAAGCTACACTTCCGATACCATAACGGCTCTGGTAAACAGACTCGTGCAGTCAAAAATCGATGAAGGCCAGCTTCTTGAATCTGAAATATCATTCAAGGAGATAGAGATTGTCAAAAAATGTCTTGTAGATAGGCTGGAGCATATTTATCACGCGAGGATAGACTACAAAACTTCGGATAAAAAATAATGAAAACCCCTTCCGGTGCGATTCCGAAAGGGGTTTCTATTGTTTGAGCACAACTGCTATGCATCAATGTTTGCGTATTTTGCATTCTGCTCGATAAACTCGCGGCGAGGCGGAACATCGTCACCCATAAGCATTGAGAAGATACGATCTGCTTCTGCTGCGTTCTCGATATGGACAGATTTGAGCATTCGTTTTGAAGGATCCATAGTGGTATCCCATAACTGCTCTGCGCTCATCTCACCGAGACCTTTGTAGCGCTGCACCTTGACGCCGGCCTCTCCCCTGCCGCCTGACATTCTGTCAACAGTGGCGCTGCGCTCCTCGTCTGTCCAACAATATTCGCGTTCTTTGCCTTTCTGGACAAGATACAACGGAGGTGTTGCAAGATATACGTAGCCGTTGTTAATCAAATCGGGCATATAGCGGAAGAAAAATGTGAGAATCAATGTGGTGATGTGACTACCATCCACATCGGCATCGGTCATAATCACAATCTTATGATAGCGCAATTTACTAAGGTTCAAAGCTTTGGGATCATCCTCAGTACCGATTGACACGCCAAGTGCGGTGTATATGTTGCGAATCTCCTCGCTCTCGAACGCCTTGTGCTCCATTGCTTTCTCCACATTTAGAATCTTGCCTCGAAGGGGAAGGATTGCCTGGAACATACGGTCACGGCCAACTTTGGCAGTACCGCCTGCGGAATCTCCCTCGACAAGGAAGAGTTCACATTTTGCAGGGTCGCGGTCTGTGCAGTCTGCAAGTTTGCCGGGAAGGCCTGAGCCGGACATCACCGTCTTGCGCTGAACCAGTTCACGGGCTTTGCGGGCGGCGTGACGTGCAGTGGCTGCCAAAATCACCTTGTCTATAATCAGACGTGCCTCCTTCGGATTCTCTTCAAGATATTGCTCAAGGGCACTTGTTGTGGCTGCAGATACCGCCCCCATCACTTCGCTGTTGCCAAGCTTGGTCTTTGTCTGTCCTTCAAATTGAGGCTCTGCGACTTTCACCGAAATCACTGCGGTAAGACCTTCGCGAAAATCGGACGGGTCGATATCAAACTTCAACTTTGCCAAAAAGCCGTTCTTTTCGGCGTATGCCTTGAGGGTAGTGGTAAGTCCGCGACGGAATCCGCTCAAATGGGTACCTCCCTCTATCGTATTGATATTGTTTACATAAGAGTGAATATTCTCTGAAAAACCGGTATTGTACTGCATTGCAATCTCTATCGGGATAACCTTGTCAGTCTCGAGATAGATTGCCTTCTCGGTGAGTTTCTCGCGGGTGCTGTCCAAATATTCCACAAACTCCTGGAGCCCTCTTGCAGAATAGAAAACTTCTTCCTTGACAGTCTGTTCCTCAACCCCTTCCTCGTTTGTCACGGGACGCTCGTCACGAAGGGTAAGGCGCACTCCCTTGTTGAGATATGCAAGCTCGCGAAGCCTTGTGGCCAGCGTGTTGTAATCATAGACGGTAGAAACGGTGAATATCTCCGGGTCTGGCTTGAAAGTGATGATTGTACCTGTATCCTCAGCCTCACCAACTTCCTTTACGGAATAGAGGGGCTTGCCCTGTGAAAACTCCTGCATAAAAATCTTACCCTCGCGGTGCACTTCTGCAGTAAGATGGGTAGAAAGGGCATTCACGCAGGAAACGCCCACTCCGTGAAGACCGCCGGACACCTTGTAACTGTCCTTGCTGAACTTTCCGCCGGCGTGGAGCACTGTGAGAACCACCTCAAGTGCAGACCGCTTCTCCTTCTCGTGCATTCCGGTAGGGATGCCTCGTCCATTGTCCTTTACCCTTATAGAATTGTCTTTATTTATTGTAACGATGATATCGCTGCAATAACCGGCCAAAGCCTCGTCAATCGAGTTATCTACAACCTCATACACCAAATGGTGCAGACCTCTCAGTCCAATGTCTCCGATATACATCGAAGGCCTTTTTCTCACCGCCTCAAGCCCTTCCAAAACCTGAATACTATCGGCTGAATATTCTTGATTTGTCATTTTTTGCATTACTTTAAGTTTGCAAAAATAAGAAATTATCCCGAAAAATCAAGATTAAAAATTAATGCCTATTCCTCCACCGACATTGATTCTCTCCGAGGAGATGCCGGCATATCTGTAATGCTTCCTGTTCAGCAGATTACCGCCCTTGACAAATATGGAGAAATGTTTGTTTATCATGTAATCCACACGGCAATTCAAATCGATAAAATCGGGTATCACACCCGTCTTACACCATTCAGAAGCAAAAGTCATTGATGACAAATAGGAAAAGCCAACGCTTGCAAACACCCTTCTCCGGTAATTATATTCCAGATTCACGCTCGATTCGATTGACGGAAGCATAAACAGTGCAGAATCGGTCTCTGCTTTATATCCGTTGTAACGGAACGAGCCGGCAACCTTGAGCGACTGCGATTTCCAGGAAACATCTCCACCTACTGTCCATTTATTGTAATCTGAATAATATGGTTTCAAATACGGAAGTCCGCTTGAAGTAAAGTCAGGCATAAGTCTAAAACTATTCTTATTGATGGAATATGCCCCCAACACATTGATTGCCAGCCTGCTCCATAGTACAGACTCGATCCCCAACTCTCCCGCGACGGGAACTTTGGAAAACTGGATGTCGGGAACCATCCAGGGAAGGTCATAAGCCACATCAGAGAGGGTAACAAGATCGTTTCCTCCTGTCACAGAAGCTCTTACCCATAGTATTCTCTTTACCGCCTCCACTCTCACACGGACATCGGGTGCGATGTCGGTGGCTTCATCCCTGCCGTATTTATTGCCGAATTTAACACCGACTTTGGCCTTCACCTTGTCACTCCGATATTCATACATCGGGGTAATCTCCACTATACCAAGCACTTTATCAGATGTTTCAGTAAGCCATTCATTCTTGGTGCGGATGTTCACATAGATACGGTGTCCCTCAAACGATGCACCGAGACTCGCTGCGATATCGAGCATATTTTCGTGGTTCACGGTATCAATCCCAAGTTTTTTGTTGGCATTCGAGTTGCTGTATTCCAAATCTATGTCGTAAAAAAGGCTGTTGTCTTCTTTGTAGGCGGACTTTGCATTCAATATGATATCCAACCCCCGTATGCCGTGTTCTCCCGTAAGGGGCGTGCCTGGATTGTATCCATCTTTTGCATTCGACATCCTATAACTGAAATCGGCATTGATTTCGCCGGTTGTCCATGCCCCTCTGAAATTTGCACCTACCTGGTTCTTGAGACGGAACGAATTGTATCGCCCTTCATTGACAGCTGACAAACTGTCCAACAATGAGTTATGGAGCACATACAAACTCGCGTTGAAATTGGGGTTGTTCACAAACTGGGCATATACGCTTGCATCCGGCATCAAAGGATACTGAACACCTATCTTGGCTGCAATGAAAGGATGCCTTACCGAAGCCGCCTTTTCCAATTCGGTCATCTGGTACGGCACGAAATCATATAAATCCATATAAGGACGATCGAAAATGGAATAGTCAAAACTTATGTCAAATCGCTTTAGAGAATCTGCCACAAACGGGCGAAGCTGTGGCTTTGCAATTTCGGAAAGCTGCACGTTATAGGCTCGGCTCACCTCCACTGTCGGATCTATCTGTGCGTATGCTGCAGCAATTGTACAGAATACGAATATGAAACTTACAATCGCCTTTCTCATTTTACCATAGATTTTAATTTATCCAATCTCATTTTCACCTGATCGACCACATCGTCATTGGCACCTGAGGGCTGATATCCGTCCAATATGCTTTGGAATGTGGCCTGTGCCTGTTTCCACTCTTCCCTGTCGGCAAAAGAATCTCCCAAAACGATAAAGCTTTTTGCCAGCCAATAGACGTGAGGCGTACCGGAATCGGACAGGGCATATACCCTGTTCTCGACATTTGCAAAGTCTCCCGTCTCGTAGTAATTGAGAATCAGCATATAGGCACTCTCGGCTCCTACTTCGTCAAATACATTGTCGGACAACTCCTTAAAAATCGGCATTGCCTGTTCCCTGTTGCCCTTCACGACAAATGACTTGGCTTTTATATATTTGGCCTGACGGACAGTATTCTCGGAAAGGCCTGTCATAGCAAGCACTTTCTCACTCTCTTTTAACGAATTATCATATTGCTTGGCCTTGAAGCAAGCCTGCATTTTTCCAATCGTAGCCTCCTGTTTTCTGGTCTCGTTTGCCGTATTTTCGAAGAGAGTCTCGTATGCCGTGATTGCCCGGTCGTAATATCCCAAATTATATGAAATATCGGCATAATTCAGAGCAGCAGCATCTGCATAATCTCCTTCTCCATTGACCATTGCCTTGTAATAAGCCTCGGCTGCGGCATCGTTGCGCCCTGTCTGTTTGAGACATTCTGCAAGATAATAATTCGCAAGAGGCACGTTCACCCCCTTTGGATAGTCATCAAGGAACGACTGCAAAGAGTTTATGGCCGCGTGTGTATTTCCGGAGAGATATATCTGCTCGGCAGAAGAGAACACCATCTGCTCTTTCTCGCCGGCACTCTTTATGTTGGAGAGCCCCACGCGATCGAGATACCGCAGATATTCTTCCGGCCGATTCTGCATCTGATAAATGCTTTCCAATCCCGCAAGAGCATCTTGAACTTCCTCAGAGAGAGGCATTTCCCTGACGATACGCTCGTAATAATCTATCGCCTTCTTGTAATTTTCATCGTTTGAAGACAACATTGCAAGCTCCAACAAAGCCTTTGAATAATATAAACTGTCTGATGATGCCAACAATTTATTGAAGGATGATGTAGCTGAAGTATTTGCCCCGGTCTTGAGATAAGTACGGCCGAGCTCATACAAAGCCTTGGGATACAACACATTTCCTTCCCTACCGGCAATCGCCTCCTTTAAAATGGAAATCTTCTTCCCATCTTTTCCTTGCAAGCCGCAAGCCATAGAGCACTGATATTCAGCATACAAGTCATCATCTTGATATTTTGTAAAGACCGCTTCGTATTCCTCTTCCGCCTTTGAATAGAGCGACTGCATAAAATATGAATCGCCGAGACGCTCCCTCGCATCCTTGTCCAACAATCCGGATCCACCATTTTTGTTGATATACTTGGAAAACATTTCGGCAGCCTTGGAAAAGTCCCCCAGTTTGAACTTATTGAAGGCATAACTGAATATCAACCCATCATATTCATCCGTTTTTGCAAAATTGCGGTCACGGAGAAGTTTCTCCTGTATCCTTGCCGACTCTGAGAAATCGTTGTTCTTATAATAACACTCAGCCAACCAGTATTCTGCGAGAGATGCAATTTCCTTATTATAAGGCTGTTCCGCGGCATATTGCAAGCCGGGAATAGCGGACTGGTATCCACCGTTGCCTATCAGTTCCAGACTTCTGAAATATTTCGCCTTTTGAAGATTAGATAGCACCTCCCTTGAGGGATTACTTATCTTCTGCATTACGGCTATGGCTGACTCATAATCGTTTTGCAAAAGATAAGACACTGACATATAAGTATTTATCTCATCAACCTTGCCACTGCTGGGATATATTTCCACATATTTGTCAAATGCCGAAATGTCTGAATTAACATCAAACGAGAGTTTTGCAAAATTAAAATAGGCATCTTCCTTTATTACCGAATCGAAATCGCTCTCTGATGCAGCCTTGAACGCATTCATAGCCGCAATTTTGTTTTTCAGGTTGAGATAACTGTTTGCACAAAAATAATAGGCACTTTGACCGATACCATCCTCCTTTCCAACCACATTAGAGAAATGTGACACGGCTCCCGAATAATCGTTGAGCGAATAGAGAACCGCTCCGGCAAAATACATATCCTTGCGTGTGAGCGCTTTACCGGAATTGAGAAAGATATCGAGATGGTATTTTGCATCTGCCGGCTTGTTTTTCTTGTAATATGATTCTGAAACCATCCTGGCAAGATTGGCTTTGCGGTCGCTATCCAGACGATCATATTGTGATGGGCCGTTCGCTATTACATATTCATAATCGTTTGACATAAAACGGCATTCCGTGGCGTAATATGAAGCCGGAGCAACGAACCGGATATCCTTACAAGCCTCCATAAATAGGTTGAACGCCTCTTCGAACGATTTGTTGCCATATTTGATATATCCCATATAATACTTTGATGGATAAGTATATGGGGATACCGGAGCATCTGCGGCAGACTTGAATCCTTCGAGCGCCCTGTCCATATTTCCGACAATCATGTTGCAATAGGCCCGTTTGAAGAAAAACTCTGTCTTGGAAGTCTTGTAGAGATTTTTTTCGTTGATGGATTCATAGATAGGGAGTGCTGTCTCAAAAAAGCCTTTGTCAAACCTGTCTGAAGCCAGATTGAATTTTATCATCGCCAATTGCGGGTCTGCAGGAAATTCGCTTTCAAAATTTGCCACAAGCCCCTCTGCATCGGCTCTTCCAAGGGCAATCGCACACAAGATTTTAGTTGCTTTTGCTTCAGAATATATGAGAGAAGGATTGTCTTTCAAGGCAGTTATCAAAACATCCAACTCCCTTTCGGCTGCAGCATACATCCCCCTGTAACACAAATCTTTGGCCTTATCCAATCTCTCACTGTAAGATAGTCCGGAATGCTGCGCACAAAGCGGAGCAGATATGGCGATGATTGAAATTATTATAAGAAAAAATCGTTTCATCTTATCAAGATTGACTTTGGCGAAGATACTATTAACTGATTGAAATGGCAAGTTTACTTTTAAAAAAACGCGTAAAGAATGGATTCTGAAGCGATTTTGGAGATATTTTATCGTTTGAAGCTGTTTAAATTTGATTCAAAATTTTATTTATGGAATGTTTTTGAGTAGATTTGCA
>JABUTQ010000105.1 GCA_021443605.1 Bacteroidales bacterium
AAAGAGTTCAAGGGGTGGAACAGAAAACTGAGCGATATCCGTTCGGAAAGAGAGCTTCCATTTGAGTTCATGACCTACCTTCGATTCATTGAGCAGGAGCTCGGCATTCCGGTGAAGATGATTTCGGTAGGGCCTGACAGAGAGCAGACAATAATTCGCGAATTTTAACCGCAATAGGAAGAGTGCTGAATAACGTCAACTCTCCCGCAGACATAAAATCCCTCAACTTAGATGAGCTTAACCGGCTCTGTTCCGAGTTGAGGGAATATATTATTGAATGCTGTTCAACAAACCCCGGACACTTGGGCTCCAGCCTCGGGGCAGTTGAGCTTGCCGTGGCTCTGCATAAAGTGTTCGACACCCCGGTTGACAAAATAGTCTGGGACGTGGGGCATCAGGCATACGCCCACAAGATTCTCACCGGAAGGCGCGAAGAATTCAGGAAAATCAGGACAATAGACGGCCCGAGCGGGTTTCCGAAGATGTCCGAGAGCCCTTACGACTCATTCGGCACGGGACACTCTTCAACCTCCATCTCCGCCACCCTCGGCATGGCCATTGCCGACGAAAAACTTGGAATCAAGGCAAACCATATAGCGGTAATCGGAGACGGCGCCATGACAGGAGGCCTTGCGTTTGAAGGGCTCAACAACGCCGGTGCGATGAAATCCAATATCCTTGTGATTCTCAACGACAACCAGATTTCAATCGACACGAATACCGGCGCAATGCACAACTATCTTATCAAGTTCACGACAAGCCGCCGGTACAATTCCATCAAGAAAAACGTATGGCAGAAGCTGGGCGAAAGCAAGATTCGCGATGCCGTCCAATCCATAACAAAAGGGACAAAGAGACTGTTTCTCAAAAACAACGACAATTTCTCCCTCTTCGACTCGATGGGATTCAGATATTTCGGACCTGTCAATGGAAACGATATGGCGCAGCTCATTCCACTGCTTGAAAGGATGAAGAACGTAGATGGGCCGAAACTCCTCCATATTATGACCGTAAAGGGAAAAGGATATGCACCTGCCGAAGCCGCCCCAACAATATGGCACGCACCAGGAAAATTCAACCCTGAGAGTGGCGAACGTGTGAAGGATAGCAGCAAAATATCTAAATATCAAGAAGTTTTCGGAACGACCATCACTGAACTTGCCCTTAAGAACAGCCGTATAGTGGGAATCACGCCGGCGATGCTCTCCGGAAGCAGTCTCAACATAATGCAGAAAGCGTTGCCGGACCGCGTTTTTGACGTGGGGATAGCAGAAGAACACGCAGTCACTTTTTCAGCGGGACTCGCAGCGGAAGGAATTATTCCCGTCTGCAACATCTATTCTTCCTTTATGCAGCGGGCATACGACAATGTGATTCACGACGTTGCACTGCAAAAACTCAAGGTGGTGTTTTGCCTTGACCGAGGGGGAATTGTGGGAGAAGACGGAGCCACACACCACGGGGTGTTTGATATGGCTGCCTTCAGGCCAATCCCCAATCTGGCAATAGTATCTCCTTATAATGAGCTGGAACTTAGGAATATGCTATACTCGGCAATCAATCTCGACTCATATCCTGCTACTATAATCCGCTATCCACGCGGTCGTGGAGAGGGCGTTGATTGGAAAGAACAGGAGTTCACTGAGATAGAATATGGAAAGGGTCGGCTGATAAGCGGAGATCCAAACCAAAGCAATGATGCGGCAGTGCTTTCAATCGGCCCTGTCGGAAACGTGTGCGCAAGGGCGGTAGCAAAAGCTGTTGAATCTGGCGCAAAGGTTGCACACTACGATATGAGATTCATTAAACCTATTGACATTGAGATACTTGAGCAGGTCTGCAAATCCACTCGACATATCATCACCGTGGAAGATGGGGCAATAGCCGGCGGATTGCACGGAGCCGTTGCGGAATACATTGCCGACAATGGCTTGGGATGCCGTCTTACCGGACTCGGTATCGGTGACGAATTTGTACCTCACGGCACCCCCTCCGAACTGTACCACCTTTGCAGAATAGACGAAGAAAGTATCCTCAAAGCGATAGTATTATAATTTTTCCCGATTTATGAAAACGAGTTTCCTTATAAAAGCATCGGCATATATCACAATACTTATGGCTTCGCTTATGGAAAGCAAAGCACAAAGCGGTTACGAAGACGAGTCTTTCGTAGAGTGCACTTACACTGTAAAGTTTCTCAATGATACAACTTCAAAGATGTCGATAGAAGGGGAGTTTATATCTGGAGATAAAGGACTTGTGAGTAACAAATACCTGTTGCAGATTGGGCGCAAGGCTTCGCGATACTATCCATATTCCTCATTTTACCGAGATTCATTAAAGGCTTATTTCGGCTCCTTGAAAGGGACAGGGATTAAGGATGTGCCTGAAGGTTTTACATCCGTTATATATAAAAGCCGCAAAGGTAACGAAACACTCACTCTCGAGGTGGTCGGAGACACTCCGTTCAAGGTTAAGGAGAATGATCTTGATTTTGGGTGGAATATTTGCGATGAATACAAGGACGTTGCCGGATATAGGTGTCGCAAAGCCACTTGTTCATTTAGGGGAAGAGAATATGAAGCTTGGTTTTCGGAAGACATTCCGATTTCAGATGGTCCTTGGAAATTCTCCGGGCTTCCGGGGCTGATATTGGAAGTTTATGATATTCCTTGCCAGTATTGGTATCATTTGGTTAGTGTAAAATCAATCACAAGACAGATTGACATACCAAATTCACAATTTGTAGAAGTCAGTCTTGAGGAGTTTTACAAAAACAAACGATGGGCGACAGAAGATGCCCCTGCCTATTTTGCAGCAACCTCCAGCAAACCTCTTTATGTGTTTGACCACCAGGGAAATAGGATGGACCCGAAATTGCTTGTCAAGAAGATGAAACGCGACTTCGAGGAGATAATCAGGTAGCAACAATTCAAAATGTGAAATATACGCCCGCCAATACATTGAACGGGCGTATTTTGTATTCGCAAGAAAGTTCTGTAAGCCCGTTGAAAAGGGTATATGAATATCTGTCTGTATTCAGCAGATTCAATGCAGAGAGCCTCAATTCGACATCTTCTTTAACATAAAACGATAGTAACGCATCTGCAATAACCATATTCTTCAAACTGCCATCCGAAAGGGTGTTGCACCAATGTGATACGGATAATTTTGCCGTGAGTGACGAAACCGGGGTAATGTCAATTGAGAGATTCTGTACCAGATTATTCCGTGAACTTGCACTCTTTTTCATTACAGAGAAATCAATATGAGTAAAGGAAATGTTGTAATTTGTGCTTATCCAAGGAGCAAGACGGCCGGTGAAATTCAATTGGGCACGAAAGTTTTCAAAGTCAAAAGGTGTACTAGCCCCGTTCTGCCAACTTGCGTCCGAATCTTCGTGACGGTATGATAATGTCAACGCAATCTTGCCATTGATTCCATATATTGATTTATCAGCGGTAAGAGAAACTCCATAACTTTGACCGTACCCCTTGGCTTTTAATACCTCAGAGACTATATATTTGTCAATATAGTTATTGTTGGTGATTGTATTATAGAATATTCTTGTATAATTCAGAGAAAGGTCTAAAAAATACATCTTTCTGATATTCTTATACTTGAGTGACAATACGCCGGCACAATAAGGGGTTCTGTCTATGACAAAACCATTGGTGGAGGCCATTCTGTAGTTTTTGAGCAAGTAACCATCAAACATATCTTTGTCATCCGGATCTCCTCCAGAAACAGAAGCATTTGCATTTAAATCAAAACTGCGGGACAACTTGTACCTTACAGCGCCCCCCAATCGCCCGGACGGGATGAAACCACCTTCAGGAAATTTGTAGAAAGTCAAATTGATGGGGCCGCCAATCATTAAATCGAGGTTGTTTGTACTCCGTTTCAGCATTACAGAGGTAAACGGCATCGTTATCACATTTGAAACATCGTTGTTCTTTCCAACCCCCGAAAGGGTGCTTGTCATATTCCAAGTCTTCACATTCACTCCCGCGCTCCACGCCAATACGTAATCATTTCTCAACGGAATGTCGGCCGTTACGAAGGTCTTTGAAGCAAATCTGCGACTGTCAATGTCTTGAAGAATAGGGGTATCCCCAATCCTTATGTTGAGTGATTCATTTCTCTTCTCGAATTTATTGTCTGAACTAATAGTGAAGGATATTTTGCCTGCTTTTCTAATTATTTTGAAATCATTGTCAATTCCGAAAAAGGGAGAATTTACGTTTTGTTGTCCATTCAACGTTCCTGAAATATCCGAAAGGGAGGTTTCCTTACTAAAGCGCAAAGTCAAATGATTGTTTAAATAACAATATTGTCTGTTTTGCTCAGCATCGAAAGCAGCTTGAAAAAGGTGTTTGTCTTTTCCTATGCTCTGACCTTCGTATATTATGGAGGTACTATCGGGGAAAAAATATGTTGTTGATGAGTTGCTTCCGGAGTTCAAGCGGTCAAAATAGTAAGCTGCCGATGCCTTGAATTCCCAATCATTGCTTCCCCTAAACAAATTTGAAGAATTCACCAACGCCGATTTATTGAACAAAGTACGGGTGCTGCTTAATGGAGCATCAATGGTTTCAAGTGATACGATTCCATTGCCGAAAGAGACCACGGAAGAACCTTTTTCTTCAATTTCAGAATTAAGATCTTGCCCGGAATCATTTGATTTAATATTATTTACACTTGTCCATTGCTTGCCGAGCCTCATCAGGTAAAGATTTATATCCCACAAAAATTCGGGCAATGCTGAATAACCACCGTTGATTGATGCATTACCGCCCCAGTTTCCCTTTGCCGAATCTTTCAGTTTGATATTCAAGGCTGCGTCATCGCTCGGCATCAATTTGGAAAGGGCTTTTATCCGTTGATGACGATCCATCACATCCACACTCTTCACATTTTTTGCTGATATATTCCGTGTAATCAAACTATAACGCCCATTTACAACATCCATCCCCTCTATATATACATTGCTGATTGCCTTGCCGTTATATAGGATTGTGCCATTTGAAAGTACCTCTATCCCGGGCAGCCTTGCAAGGACATTTTCAAGAGATCTGTCATGTTTCTCTGCAAAAGCATTGATGTTATAAGAAATTGTATCTCCGGACATCTGAAGTTTCGGAGCTCTGATAACAACTTCATTCAATGAAAAAGTGCCGGCTGAAAGTTCAATATTCAAAGGGCTATCTGCTGGAAGTGCAACTTTATATGTTTGATACCCAAGCATTTGAAAACTCAAGCTATCTCCATAAGCAACATCCCCCTTCAACTTGATCTCATATTCGCCCGTGCCATTTGTCATAGCATACTCACCATTTGAGCCGTTCGCACGAATGATTCTCACAACCACCCCTGAAATCGGTTCCTTATCAGCACTTTCTGTCACCTTTCCCCATATCCGCTGTTGCGCATTGGCCTCCCATCCAAGAGTAACACACAACAACAAAGCGATAAAAACGATATTACAATAGCGTTTCATATAGTGAAATTTTCGGAAAGAATTATATGTCAGCATAAGCGAATATAACTAAATTTGAGTATTTCTCTTGTTGAAAACATTGAATGAATTAAAAATGATGTAGAATAGTGGTCTATCTGACACCAAAATTTCCGAAGTCCCGCTCAATCGCGAAATTTTCGGGATTTCAAAGCCCCAATTTGTAACCAATCCTTTGGGGAATGCAACTTGAACTTTATATATCACTTCGTTATTTTCATTCGTATCAAAGATCTCTATGATTTGCTCAACCTTTCCGTTAATCACCCCATATTGCATATAGGGAAACCTCTCCAATTTTACGTTAACATCTTGTCCTTTAGATATTTTTGAGATAGCAATCTCATTTAAATACACAAGCCCTACTGACGTACTATTTGAAAACACCTGTATATCACAATCTATCCTTTCCGGACATCTTATAAGAAATAAAGAACTTATTATTAAAGAAAAGGCTACAAAGAAAACTAGTGAACCACTTCGAATTATCCATGGGGGGAGCTTAAAAAGTATTTCCTTAGCCTCAGAGCTGTAAAAGCTATCATCATATATAGTCTTTTTCTTCATATTCCTAATTCCCAAGTTCCAGCTGATTCTTAACCAAACTATAATAATAACCTTTCTTTGCTGAAAGTTCATTGTGTGTCCCTTGTTCTACAATCCTCCCTTTATCAAGGACAATTATGTTATCAGCATTTTTTACAGTGCTAAGTCTATGAGCTACTATTACTACTGTTTTCCCTCTAAAATACGTATTTAATCTTTTAATTATTACTTCTTCATTATTGGCATCCAATGAATTGGTTGCTTCATCAAAAAAGATATAACGCGCATTTTTATAAACAGCACGAGCTATGAGAATGCGTTGTTTCTGTCCATTGCTTAAGCCGATACCCTCTGTTCCGATTATTGTATTATACCCTAGTGGAAGTTTTTCAATGTATTCGTCTATATTGGCAATTCGTGCGGCATTCTTAATCTTTTCTCGCAAGGGATTTTCATCACCCATAGAAATATTGCGCTCTATGCTGTCGGAAAAAATATATCCGTCTTGCATAACTGTTCCGCACATGGCCCTCCATAATTCAGGAGGATAATCCACCACTGGTCTTCCACCCAACAAAACGGTTCCTTCCACCGGTTTATAAAAGCCAAGCATTAATTTCAACATAGTTGTTTTTCCACTACCCGATGCCCCGACTATTGCTGTAGTTTTGTTGAAAGGTATGAACACTGATACGTTATCCAACACTTTATCACCTAATGGACCACCATATTGATATGACACTCTTGAAAATTCAATATTTGACTTATCTGGGATGCTTTCGCAGTATCTTTTGTCTGTAATAAGTTCCTCCTTCATATCATTTATTTCAGACAGACGTTCAAAAGACAATTTTGCATCTTGTGCTGATTGAAAAAATCCAATAAGTTGCGAAATAGGAGAATTTAACTGACCGATGATAAACTGTACAGCTGTCATCATTCCAAATGTAATATTTCCATCAATTACAGCAGTTGCCGATAAATATGAAATAAAAAGATTCTTTATTTGATCGATAAAAGTGCCCCCAATCTGCTGAACTTGCCCTAGAGATAAGGACTTTACACTTACATTAAACAACCTAGATTGAATCCTCTCCCACTCCCAACGCTTAATTTTTTCGCAGTTATTCAGTTTAATTTCCTGCATTCCATTCACTATCTGCATTATAGTACTTTGATTTGTCGCGGATTCTTGAAACCGAAGGTAATCTAGGTTTCGTCTCTTTTTCATAAACAACATTACCCAAGCAATGTATAATGCTGAGCCAAACAAAAAGACACTAAGTATTCTAATATCAAAGAGTCCCATAACAATAGAGTAAATCAGCAAAGTCATTATCGCCATTCCCATACTTAACAATGCCCCCGTGAGAAATGATTGTATTCTGCTATGGTCCCCTATTCGCTGAATTATGTCTCCCGTTTTTCTTGAATCAAAAAAAGATACCGGCAATCGCATCAATTTTGAAAGAAAATCAGAGATTAGGACTATGCTTATTCGCGTAGTCATATGTAACATCAACCAACTGCGAATCAGATTATTTGCCAATTGTCCCAATATCATTGACATCTGGGCAATGAGTATTACCATAACAAAATGACGATTTCCGGTGCTAATCCCTTCATCTATCATACTTTGAGAAAGAAATGGCAATATCAACGATATAATGCTACCCGTTAGCATCAAAAATATCAGCTGAACGATAAATTGATTGTATGGCCTAAGGTACTTTATCAAATCCGAAAAGGATGTATGAATCCTATCCATGGTTTTTCCTTTATTTGTATAAAAAGCCGGAGTAGGATCTAATAGCAATGCCATACCTAAAGAATCTTCAGCATTTTCACCCCAAGCTTCTTCGAACTGCTCTCTTGAATACCTTAATAGCCCTAAAGCCGGATCTGATACATTTACAAATAGTTTATTCCTCTTTCTCTCAATTTTATATACAACTACAAAGTGAGACTGCCGCCAATGGATAATACAAGGTAATGTAGCTTCTTGTACCAATTGGTCAAATGTCAATTCAACGCCGGTGCTATGTAAACCCAATGCTTCTGCCGCGTAGCTTATCCCTAAAAGTGATACGCCCTCTTTTGTGATATGGCACATCGCCCTTAGGCTCTCAATGTCATAGTGTCTACCATAATATTCAGCAATAATCTTCAAACAAGTTGGACCACAATCCATAGTATCCAATTGACGATAATGAGGAAACATTATGATTTTTCTATTTATAAGTACTTTACTATTGAGAATCAAGGCACACTACTTTATAAAAAGGTTGCTTCTTAATTAACTTATCCTTCTCAGAATAATTATTTGATACTCTGGATTTTAATATATTATCATCAGCAGATATTTCTTCTGCCAACATTACATTTAATGATACTTCGCGTTTTTCATCGTCAGTCATCTCATCTATTAAATGTTTCATCTCTTTGTTTTTCATCTCTGTCCATTCTTATCAAAAGTTCTGCAATATGTCTGTGTATGCCATAATTGCAAGGATTATCCACCATGCCAAATTGTCCCATATGATTAACCTCCAGAAAATACAATTTCCCATCAAGGCCACGTATGAAGTCCAATGAGCCAATATTTAAATCCATACTCTTCATAAATTTAGATACATTCCTCTTTGTTTCATCATCTACTTCACAAGGAATAAATCTATTAGGAATCTCTGTATCATATTTTCTATAATCCACTTCCGTTTGTTTATTGTCTTGAGAGATAATAGCCATACAGTATATCTCTCCTAAAAGGTATAACATTCGTACCTCATAGTCCTTTTTTAGTTCCTGTTGAACCATTGATGGGAAGAATGTTTCAGGGAATTGCTCAATATCTTTTTCAGAAATTCGAGATGTATATTGTGTATAATTATTAAATTTATATTTTTGTCCAACAGCATTATATGCCGATTTTGCGATTAAACTTCCGCTGTCATTAATTGCTTCTAATAATAACTTTTTGTTTGAAACCACAACCGTATGGGCAACATTCAATCCGGCCTGATTAGCTTTGAACAACTCTATTAACTTGTTCGTATTTCCCTTCCTTGTAGAACCTATAATATTATTTGTGGGAATCAATGAAACAAAATATTCACAAATATTTTCCAACTCGTGCTTAAGTTGTTCTGCGACTGTTTCACTGATACAATCCTTTACATATCTATAGTGTGGAGTGGTAGCATATCCGCCAAAACGTCTGTACCAAACTACCGACACCGATTCAAAATTAAAAGCATTATCGTTGACAACAAATACACCCTCGGCCGGTAAAATTTTAATGTCTCTCTTTACAAAATCAAAAGCATCTATACGCAGATAATCTTTATAACCAAAATGCTTTAGCCATTTGACGATAACTCTTGTACTATAATCTCCACTTGAGCTTAATAATAGTATCATATGTTATCTATTTAGGGAATGTAATTTTTTAGTGTTATTTTCGAGCTCGTAGGCGGGCCATTCCCGC
>JABUTQ010000053.1 GCA_021443605.1 Bacteroidales bacterium
TGTTCTAGGAGATCCTTCGCTTCGCTCAGGATGACGAAATGTTCGGGGAGTTCCTTCGCTCAGCTCAGGATGACGAAATGTTCGGGGAGTTCCTTCGCTTCGCTCAGGATGACTGAAAGCGCCCTCGATATACTGCGGATCTATCTCTCGGACGAAACGGCTCACGGCATTGCTCTCCGTCTTGCCCCACCTCATCCTATGCTTTGCAAATGAAAGAGTTACGCTCTTCATAGCCCTCGTGATAGCCACATAGAAAAGCCTCCTTTCTTCTTCCAATTCCGAAGGCCTTATGTCATTCTGGTTGGGAAACAGATTCTCCTCCATCCCCACTACATACACATGCGGAAACTCCAACCCCTTGGAGGTATGTATCGTCATAAGGGCGATTTTGTTTTCCGACTCTTCGTCCGACACGTCAACCTCAGACTGGAGAGTGATGTTCTGAACATAATCGTTAAGTGTAACCACCACATCTTCCGGCAAATAGGCCTCCTCATCGGAGAGTCTTCGCTCGGTTTCGGTTTCACAAAAAGTCTTGATGCCGTTCATCAGAGACTCCACGTTCTCCATCCGCCCTTTCCCCTCAATTGAGGTGTCACTCAGCATATATGTCCAATAGCCGGAGTTATTCAAAATTTTAGTCGCCATTTCAAAGGCGTCGGTCTTCTCGCACTCCCTGTTGCACTCTTCAATGATATGGACGAAATCGCGAAGGCGGCCTACAACCGCACCCTTCAAATCAAATTTTGCAAGTTCCTCATCTTTAAGGAGGACGGCATCGAGCAGAGAGATGTTGTGGGCAGCAGCCACATCTGCAAGCCTGGCAAGGGTAGTATCCCCTATTTTTCTTGCCGGCACATTCACTACCCTCCTGAATGCTTCATTATCCAAAGGATTGATACACAGGCGAAAATATGAAATCATATCCTTAATTTCGGCCCTTTCGAAGAATGATAGTCCGGCATAAATGCGGTATGGCAGATTTCGCTTGCGGAGCGCCTCTTCCATAATGCGCGACTGGGCATTTGTCCTATAAAGGATAGCGAAATCCTTGTATGCAGATTTGTCTGAGTATATCCGTTCGATAATCGATGCAGCAACCATATATCCCTCTTCCTGGTCTGTAAAAGCATTGACAAGACGAATCTTTTCCCCTTTATCTCCGGTAGAGAAACATGTCTTTTGCAGTCTGTCTATATTATGGGAAATCAAGCTGTTAGCTGCATTCACTATCACTTGCGAAGACCTGTAATTCTGCTGTAGTCTGAATATGTGGGCTTTTGGAAACACTTTGGAAAACTCGAGGATGTTCTGGATTCTCGCACCGCGGAATCCGTAGATGCTCTGCGAGTCGTCGCCCACGACCGTAAGGTTTCCGTGCGGAGCCGCCAGTTTGATTAATATCCTCATCTGGGCGAAGTTGGTATCCTGATACTCATCCACAAGGATATATTTGAACTTGGAACTGATTTCCGCAAGGGCATCGGGAAAATCCCTGAAAAGGATATTCGTATTGAGAAGCAGGTCATCGAAATCCATCGCGCCGGCGGTCTTGCATTTCCTGCTGTACAAATCGTATATATCCACAATCCGCCCCAATCTCGACTGCTGGTCCTCTACAACGCAATTACTTGCACGATAAGCATTTACAGTCATAAGCCCGTTTTTTGCCGCAGAGATTCTCCCAAGCACGGTATTGGGCTTGTATATCTTGTCATCCAATTCAAGCTCCTTGATGCATTGTTTTATCACATTCTTGGAATCGGTGGTGTCATAGATTGTAAACTGCGTGGGATAACCGAGCTTGTCTGCATAGAGTCTGAGAAATTTCGCAAACATTGAGTGAAAAGTTCCCATCTTGATGTAGCGAGCCTTCTCCTCCCCCACCATCCGGGCTATCCTCTCCTTCATTTCTGAGGCTGCTTTCTTGGTGAAAGTCAGCGCCAAAACCTCCCACGGAGCGCATCCCGTTTCGATTATCATCGCTATCTTGCAAGTCAGTACCCTGGTCTTCCCGCTCCCCGCTCCGGCAAGAATCAACGAGGCTCCGTTGATACAACTGACAGCCGCTTGCTGTTCGTCGTTGAGAGCCGCAATAATATTACAATTTTCCTGTATCATAATCGGCGAAGTTATATTTTTTATACCTATATTTGCAAATTAACTTAAAATTAAAATTCAACTATTTTATATTTAAATAATTACTAATAATGTCAGAACACATTAGATTAAAAAGGGGGCTCAATATTCCCATTTCAGGTGAGGCCTCCCAAAAAATCACAAAGACTGTAGTCTCTGACGTTATTGCCATTAAACCAACTGATTTCAAAGCACTTACACCCAAACTTACAGTCAAGGAAGGGGAAGAAGTGAAAGCAGGTCAGCCGTTGTTTGTTGACAAGAAACGTCCCGAGATTCGTTTTTGTTCTCCGGTGAGCGGAGTGGTGAGCGAAATTGTCCGCGGCGACAGGCGCAAGCTCTTGGAAGTCCGCGTGAAAGCTGACGCAGAAACCGGCTACGTCAATTTTGCCGCCTCTAAATTCCAGCAGCTTAAAAAGGGAGAAATCACTGCGCAGATGCTCGAAAGAGGGCTTTGGCCGCTAATCAAGCAACGCCCCTACGGTATCATTGCAAATCCCGAAGACACTCCGAAGGCCATCTTCATTTCCGGGATGAACACCGCCCCTCTCGCTGCAGATTGGAACTTCGTGCTCCAAAATGAATTCAGCAACTTGCAGACAGGCATTGAGGTGCTCTCAAAACTTACAAACGGAGGTATCCACCTGAGCCTTGCAACAAAAGGCTTTGCAAGCGGAGAACTTCACAGACTCAACGGAGTCATCCTCCACTCTTTTGAAGGCAAGCATCCCGCCGGCAACGTAGGAATCCAAATCAACAGCATCAGCCCCATCAACAAAGGGGAGATTGTATGGACAGTGGATCCACTCTCTCTTGCAATCATCGGCAGGTCTTTCAACAAAAACATCTACGATGCGTCCCGCATTGTGGCTGTTACAGGCCCCAAAGCCGTTAATCCCTCTTATGTCAAGACCATCCAGGGGGTTTGCATGTCTTCTCTCAAGGAGTATTTCGGCACATCCAAACTCGGCATCCGCGTTGTCAGCGGCAATGTCCTCACAGGCACCAACATCGGCGAAAACGGATTCCTCGGGTTCTATGACAATCAGGTGACAGTTCTCGAAGAAGGAAATTACTCTGAGATGTTTGGATGGTGCAAACCGTTCCGTCTCAAGAAGTTCAGTTTCTCACACTCTTATTGGAGCTGGCTCGGTTGCGGCAAGAAGAAATACAATATGGATACAAACCTCAACGGCGGAGTTCGCGCGTTCGTAGTTTCAGACGTCTATGGGAAAGTACTTCCTATGGACATCTATCCCGTATATCTTTTCAAGGCCTGCCTTGCAAAGGATATTGAAAAAATGGAAAATCTCGGAATATACGAAGTCATTGAAGAGGATGTCGCCCTGTGCGAATATGTATGCCCTTCAAAGATTGAAATCCAGAAGATTATCTCCGACGGTATCGATTTGATGTTAAAAGAAATGGCGTAATTATGGGACTGAGAAAACTTTTTGACAATATGAAGCCTTCCTTTGAGAAAGGGGGGAAATTCAGCGCACTCGGATCTTTCTTCGAGGCGGTAGAGTCGTTTGTCTTTGTTCCCAAGACCGTGACAAAATGCGGTACTCACGTCAAAGACAGCATAGACCTCAAGAGGACAATGACTTGTGTGATGATTGCGGTTATCCCGGCCATCCTCTTTGGAATGTACAATATCGGTTATCAGACCAGCCTGCACGGCAACCTCGGTTGGGGATTTTGGCAGATGGTTTGGTTCGGCTTCCTCAAGATACTCCCGATGTATCTTGTTTCCTACATTGTAGGTTTGTTCTTCGAGGTGCTTTTTGCACAGATTCGCGGAGAAGAGGTGAACGAAGGTTACTTCGTGACAGGTCTCCTCATTCCGCTCATTATGCCGGTCAACACTCCGCTTTGGATGCTCGCTCTCGCAGTTGCATTTGCGGTAGTGATTGGTAAAGAGGTGTTTGGCGGCACCGGAATGAATATCTGGAACCCCGCACTCCTTGCCCGTGCATTTATGTTCTTCGCTTACCCTAAGCAGATGAGCGGTGACTCGGTTTGGGTAGCGGCTCCATTCGGCGCCACTTCAGTCGATGCATATTCGGGAGCTACCCCGCTCTCACAGATGGCTGTCGGCAACATCAACTACTCCGTTGCAGATATGTTCTTCGGATTCATCCCCGGATCTATCGGTGAGACATCCACTCTTGCCATCCTCATCGGTGCGGTAATCCTTATCTGGACCGGTGTCGGAAGCTGGAAGATTATGCTCAGCTGCGTGGCCGGCGGATTGCTCGTCGGGCTTCTCGGCGATGTTCCTTGCTGGTATCAACTTATCATCGGCGGCTTTGCGTTCGGATGCGTATTTATGGCAACCGACCCTGTAACGAGCTGTCAGACAGAGAGCGGCAAATGGATTTATGGATTCCTGATTGGTGCATTTGCAGTTTGCCTGCGTCTTTTCAACCCGGGTTATCCGGAGGGAATGATGCTCTCAATCCTGCTTATGAACACGTTTGCACCTCTGATTGACCACATCGTTGTCAACCGCAATATCAAAAAACGCCTCAAAAGGGCACAGAAAGTATAGGAGGGCGTTATGAATACAAACAGCAATACCTACACTGTAATATACACCACGGTACTCGTCGTATTTGTCGCAGCAGTTTTGGCTATCGTTTCCACGGTGCTCAAGCCCAAACAGAATGCGAACATCGAGCTTGAGCAGATGAAGACCATTATGCTCGCTGCCAATGTGGGAGAGGTCAACGGAGAGCCCGACAAGTCAGCAGACTTCAAATCTCTCTTTGAATCTCATATCATCAAGACTTATGTAATTGACAATCAGGGAAAAGCTTCAGACGAAGCCACTTCAGGATTCAAAGAGTCCGTTGCTTTCAAGACCAATCTCAAGGCACAATTTTCTGCTTTAAAGAATGGTGGAGCCGTAAAACTTCCCGTATATGTATGCCGCTTGGACAATGGTCAAATCGTAAAGATTCTCCCTTGCTACGGCGTAGGTCTCTGGGGTGACATCTGGGGATACATCGCGGTTAAAGCCGATGGTCAAACCATTGAAGGCGCAGTGTTTGCACACGCAAGCGAGACCCCCGGTCTCGGCGGTGAAATAGCTATGCCTTGGTTCTACAACCAGTTCGACAACAAGACTTTGAACGTTGGCGGGCAGTTTGCATCGGTGAAAATCGTCAAAGGCGGTGCCAACGGCAATCCCAACGGCGTTGATGCCATCAGCGGTGCCACAATCACTTCGCGCGCCCTCGAAACTGCCATCGCCCAGTGGATGGACGTTTATGCAGCAGACCTGAAGGCAGATGCGGCAAAGAAACCGGCACAAGAAACAGAAACTTCTAATGCAGAATAAGATGAATAAAGATATCTACAAAAATCCGTTTTTTAAAAGCAATCCAATCACGGTATTGGTGCTTGGTATCTGCTCATCTTTGGCAGTTACCGTACAGCTTAAAGGGGCTTGCGTGATGGCATTGTCCGTTACACTCGTTACAGCCTTTTCAAGCCTTTTCATCTCAATGATGAGAAACACTATTCCAAACCGCGTCCGCATCATCGTGCAACTCGTGGTTGTGGCAATGTTCGTAATCCTCATAGACCAATTCCTCAAGGCATTTTCTTACGACACCAGCAAGATGCTTTCGGTATATATCGGTCTTATCATCACCAATTGTATCATTATGGGACGCATCGAGGCTTTCGCCCTCGGCAACAAGCCGTGGCCATCTTTCGTTGACGGTGCCTGCAACGGTCTCGGATATGGTATGATTCTGATTGTCGTGGCATTTGTACGCGAACTCTTGGGAAGCGGCACCCTCTTCGGTTTCCAGGTGATACCTCATAGCTGGTATATTCAAAATGGTGGATGGTACTCGAACAACGGTTTGATGATTCTCCCTCCTATGGCACTCATCCTTTTGGGTTGTGTCATCTGGATTCAGAGAGCCATCCAGAAAGATTTACAGGAAAACTAATGGGGAGGAGTTGATATGGAATATTTGAATCTATTCATAAAATCGATTTTCATCGACAATATGGTGTTCGCATTCTTCCTTGGAATGTGCTCTTTCCTTGCCGTTTCAAAGAATGTGAAGACCGCATCAGGGCTTGGACTTGCAGTAATCTTCGTCCTCGCCGTTACTCTTCCGCTCAACTACGTGCTTTACGAGTATATCCTTAAAGCTGGTGCATTGACTTGGCTTTCACCCGATTACGCTTCAGTTGACTTGAGCTTCCTTGCATATATCGTGTTTATTGCCACCATCGCTGCCCTCGTGCAGATTGTGGAGATGGTTGTGGAGAAATTCTCTCCGAGCCTCTACTCTTCACTCGGTATCTTCCTCCCTCTTATCGCCGTAAACTGCGCCATCCTCGGTGGATCGCTCTTTATGCAGCAAAGAGGATATGCAAGCCTCGGCCACGCATTCACTTTCGGTCTCGGCAGTGGTATCGGCTGGTTCCTCGCAATCGTGGCAATGGCCGCCATCCGCGAAAAGCTCGCTTACAGCAACGTTCCCAAGCCCCTCAAAGGTCTCGGACTTTCATTCATAATCACCGGCCTCATGGGTATAGCATTCATGAGCTTTATGGGCATTCAACTATAGGAGGATATGGATATGTTTGACAGCAACACACTTATACTTGCAATTGCAGCGTGTCTTATTCTCATATTGCTGCTCGTGGCTTTGCTCCTTTTCATCAAGGCGAAGCTCACCCCTTCCGGCACAGTTTCCATCGATATCAACAATGGAAAGAAAGTCATTGACGTGCCTCAGGGCGGAAACCTGCTGAACACCCTTGCAAACGAGAGAATCTTCCTCCCTTCCGCCTGCGGTGGAAAGGGCTCTTGCGGACAGTGCAAATGCCGTGTCCTTGAAGGAGGCGGAAGCATCCTCCCCACAGAGACCGTCCACTTCACCCGCAAGCAGATAATGAACAACTGGCGTCTCGGATGCCAGGTGAAGGTGAAGGACAATCTCAAGATTGAGATTCCGGAGTCTGTTCTTGGCGTGAAAGAGTACGAATGCACAGTCATTTCAAACAAGAACGTAGCCACATTCATGAAGGAATTCAAGGTGCAGCTCCCCGCCGGTGCCCACATGGACTTCGAGCCGGGCTCATACGCACAAATCAAGATTCCTGCATTCGAGCTTGACTATAAGGACTATGACCGTTCTCTCATCGGCGAGCTCTATTTGCCTGCTTGGGAGAAGTTCCATATGTTCGATTTGCACTGCTCTAATCCGGAGCCTACCATCCGTGCATACTCTATGGCCAACTATCCCGCTGAAGGTGACGTATTTACCCTCACGGTTCGTATCGCCACCCCTCCTTTCCTTCCTCGCGAGCTGCAGAAGCCTGATGCAAACAACTTTATGCCTGTAAATCCGGGTATCGCATCTTCGTACATCTTCTCGCTCAAGCCGGGTGACAAGGTGATTATGTCAGGCCCTTATGGTGAGTTCCGTCCTCAGTACGGCACCGGTCGTGAAATGATTTGGGTAGGTGGTGGCGCCGGTATGGCACCTCTCCGCGCTCAGATTATGCATATGCTCAAGACTTTGAACACCCGCGACCGCCAGATGCATTACTTCTATGGTGCCCGCGCGATTGACGAAGTGTTCTTCCTCGAAGACTTCCTCGCACTGGAGAAGGAATTCCCGAATTTCCACTTCCACCTCGCTCTCGACCGTCCGGACCCGAAGGCAGACAATCTCGGCATCAAATACACTCCGGGATTCATCGCTCCCGTTATGGGCGACACCTACTTGAAGGCACACGAGGCTCCGGAAGATGTGGAATACTACCTCTGCGGCCCTCCGATGATGGCCAAGACAGTGCTCGATTTGCTCCACAGCCTTGGTGTGGAAGACGATATGATTCGCTTCGACAACTTCGGTGGATAGCATCCGATTTTGATATGAAAAGTACCGGTGTCAATGATGCCGGTATTTTTTTATGGACAATGTTGAGTTATTATTTGTAATTTTGCGCCGGAGTTGCTTTTGCGACTCCTTTTACTATAACTGTAACCGTTATTTTATGGCAGCCAAAATTTTAATTGTTCTAATATTTGTATTCGCCCCGGTCTGGGTATTACGCCTTTGCAGAAAATATCCTTTCTTTGAGAAAATCGGTCCTGTACTGATACTCTATATTTTAGGTGTGATAATCGGAAATCTCCCCTGGATAAACGAAGGCACTTACGAGATAAAAAACGCCATTACCACTGTAATGATTCCCCTTGCCCTTCCAATGATGCTTTTCGGGTGCTCGTTCAACAAAAAGGATATGAAGGGTGTTTTGAGGTCTCTCCTTGCCGGAATTCTCGGCATATTAGTCTCTGTTATATGCGGCTTCCTTCTATTTGGAAAATATCTTGGGGAAGACGGGCCTGCTATTGCAGCATTGCTGACAGGGTGTGAAACCGGTGGCACCATCAATATGGCGGCACTGCAACAGGCATTGGAAGTGCCGAGCGAGCAATTCCTTCTGCTCAACACCTACGATATGATAATCTGCTTCCTCTATTTCATATTCCTGCTCAGCTTCGGCATCAAATGGTTCCGCAAGCTGCTGCCGGTGAATCTTGAAGATTATTCAGAGGAAGATGAAAGGGAAATACAGGCTCATATCGCAAAAGATCGAGCCAATCCATACAAAGGGCTTTGGTCGAAGAAAGGGATTACCCAAATTATAAAGATACTGATAGCGGTTGTAATCGTGTGTGGATTGAGCTACGCTGCAACGCTGTTATTCCCAAAGAACTGGTTTATGCCGGTATTCATAATGATGCTCACGACACTCGCTTTGGCGGCATCATTCACAAAGCCGGTGAAGAAGATGGACAAGAGCTTTGACATAGGTATGTATCTGATTTACATCTTCTCCATAGCGATGGCCTCTATGGCAGACCTTTTGAAACTCAATCTCAGGGAGGGGATATATACGTTCCTGTTCCTGTTCTTCATAATTTTTATTTCACTGTTCCTCCAGCTATTGTTCTCAAAGCTCTTCAAGGTGGATGCTGATATGATGATAGCCAGCAGCGTTTCGCTTATAAACTCACCTCCTTTCGTACCGATGGTAGTGACGGCGATGAAAAACAAGAGGGTGCTCGTCCCCGGTATTACAATAGGCTTGATTGGATTTGCGATAGGAAATTACTTGGGGATGTTGTTGTATAACCTGTTCTCCTTAATGTAAATTCTTAAATTTTATTTGATTAATTTAAATAAAACATTTATCTTTGCAGTCCCTTTTTAGGGAAAGTTGATCCGCTAGCTCAGCAGGTAGAGCACAACACTTTTAATGTTGGGGTCTTGGGTTCG
>JABUTQ010000229.1 GCA_021443605.1 Bacteroidales bacterium
CCACCTTGACAAACTGCACTCGTTCGGCTTTGCGGGGTTTGGCGGCGGGGGATTCGGCGGCATAGCCGAGGGCAATTACAAGGCAGATTTCGTGATGCTCGCTGAAACCGAGTTTGGCGAGGATTTCAGGTTTTTCCTTGAGAGCCCGAACAGGCATTCCGAGGTTGATTGATCCGATGCCGTATGACCATGCGGCAAGGCATACGTTTTCGGCCAGAAGCCCCACGTCTATATAAGATAAATCGTATGTGTCAGATGCTGCAATGAACAGATATACAGGCGCTTTATAAAGTCCGTTGAGATTCTTTGAGAGATATTCCGCAGAGGCGGGGTCGTTCACTACCTTCACTTCGTAGCATTGGCGGTTCATCCCGTTGGGGGCATTGATTCCACATTCGAGAATCTTGTCGAGAATCTCTGTGGGGATAGCCTTGTCTGTATATTTGCGGATGCTGCGGCGTGCCATGATGTTATCGACTACGGCATTGTCTTCCAAACTCTGTCCGAAAGATGGGCAAATACTTGAAATCAAGATAATTGCAAAGATGAAATAAAAGCGTTTCATATCTAAAAGTTTTCTGATTTTATAAGTTCTACCAATTTTTCCACGGCAAGGTGTTGGTCGATGCCGCGCATCACCGGCTGTTTCCCTTTGTAAAGGGTGATTTTTCCACCCCCTTCCCCGACATAGCCGAAGTCGGCGTCCGCCATCTCGCCCGGGCCGTTCACGATGCACCCCATCACGGCAATCTTCACTCCGGCAAAATCGGCCGTAGCCTCTTTTATCGCTTCCAGTACCGATTCAATGTCATACAAGGTTCGTCCGCAACTGGGACATGCAATGTACTCCGGCTTGGTGAAGCGCCTGCGGCACGCCTGCAAGAGGGCATCCCTGAAATACTCAATCCTCTCATGAGATACAGTTTCTCCGGCTATCTCTCCGCTCATCACAAAATCATCTGCCTTGCAATCGAGCAATGCGGGGCCAAATCTCACGGAAGCCTTTATCAAGAACTCTTCCCAACTGCAAGCAAATATATGATTGTCAAAACATTGAGAAATGCCATTACGGATTGAGTCCCCGTAATCGGCGAGCATCCTTGCTGGCGCAAGTTCATTTGCGGGATTTTCAGTGAGCGATACGCGTATTGTGTCACCGATTCCTTCGGAAAGCAAAGTGCCGATTCCCACGGCCGATTTTATCCTTCCGGTATCTCCGTTTCCGGCCTCAGTCACTCCCAAATGCAATGGGAAAACCATACATGTTTCTTCTGCCATCGTCTTGTGAAGCAGCCTATATGCATCCACCATCACTTTAGTATTGCTTGCCTTGAGAGAAATCACTACATTGTGAAAATCAAGACGGATACACTCCCTAATCCACTCCATCACCGCCTCGCACATCCCTTTGGGAGTATCTCCGTAGAGAGATGTTATCCGCTCCCCAAGAGATCCGTGGTTGAGCCCTATGCGGATTGCCGTGCCGTATTCTTTGCATATCCCGACAAGGGTGGCAAATTTTTCCATTGCGACCACGTGATCTTTTGAAAAATTGCCCGGATTAATTCTCACTTTGTCTGCAATTCCGGCAGCGGCTGCAAGGGCGGCATCGGCATTGAAATGGATGTCGGCCACAAGGGGAACAGAATATCCCAATTCCCGAAGACGGGCGCGAATCTTTCCGAGCGATTCCACTTCCCTGAGCCCTTGTGTAGTGAGCCTGACAATTTGAGAACCGGCCTTTACGAGTTCAATGCATTGTGCCACAGATGCTTCGATATCGTTTGTATCTGTATTGCACATCGATTGAATCACTATTGGGCGACCCGCTCCAATCTCTATGTTACCAACCTTGCAGATGATTTTTTCCATATTACCATAGGTTTACAAAAACGCCTAAACTGGCAAATATTGTGGAGGGATATGCAAACACCCAATATTGGTCGCTCAATATGTTTGCGTGGTACATCGAGCTGAGCGCAAACTTGTAATTCCCTTCCAAATGAAACTCTACCGGGCTGAAAACCACCGCGAATCCCAATCCTCCGATAAGACCGTAATCAAAACGATTGTCATATTGGTTCCAAACGCCCCCTTCGCGATCATTTTTTATCCTGTACCCGACGTATGGGCCGATATTGACAAGGAATCTGAATCTCGAGAAATTTATCCTGAATTGGGACACTGCGGAAAGTTCCAACATTGTAAAGACATTGTCTCCCAGATTCTCAATGCTGACAGGATCTTTGTAATATTTGAACTCTCCCTGAAAACCGAATATGTCGAGCATCTTCCACAATGAATTGTAGTATGTATAGGTGATTGACAGGCAGTTGGGGGAGCCTTGCCATTTGGTGTCCATAGATGGTGTCACCCTCGCATTGCTGAAATTGTACCCGTATTTCACGCCGATAAGGTGGAGCGGCTTGAATTTGGGGTCATCCACCTCTTCAATCTGCTGGTGAAGAATTTCAAGCTCATTGTCAACATTGAACCACGTCGTGTCCTGTTGTGCGGCGGCAGGCCTGCAAACGGCAAGCAGCAGGAGTGTAAATAATATGATGCTGAATCGTTTCATCTATAATCTAAGGTCTTGTTCCATATCGGTCTGCTCTTCGAGTTTGATGACAGTCGTGCCGTCCGAAAGTTTGAAGAAAATCACCTTTTCAGGTTGTCTCTTCTTGAGAAAATCTCCGGTATCGAAGATGCCGTTGCTATTTTTATCCTCTGTAATTCTGAAAGAGTATTCCCCAGCGGCAAGATAGGGGAAAATGATAGGCCCGTCAGAAGTGACAGTATAACTCCTGAACACCTTCTTCAAATCCTTGCTTACAAGGTCGATAATATATCTGCTCGTTACTCCGCTCACATTCAGCGTGATAGAGCCGAGTTTTTCTGTATTCGGCAGAGTGAACTCCTGCTTTATCTCTTTGCTTCGACGATTATATATGTCTTTGAATGTTCGCGGCTTTACGAGAAGCTGATATTTGTATCCCTGCTGATATGGAGTCTGTGTTCGGAGCACGTATTTCCTGAAATCGAGCGAGTCTCGATCCAGAGTGAACTCCAGCGGGCTCTCCTGGTTCTTCGGGTTGATGGCGACATACGATATCGAATCTTTGATTACTTCAATCAGCGGGTCGGGGAAGGTGAAGATGATTCCGTTTTGCTCCACGTTTTCAGGTTTGCAGTCGGTCGTGACGTTCAAAACAGTATCGGCCTCATTTTTCTTCTTTTGTTCGTCGGTAACCTCCGGCAATCCGAGCGCGAACGACTCATCGGTAGCCACCAATTTGCCCAAAGAGTCTGTCTTATTGTAGTTTATAGAGACAAGAAGACTGTCTTCGAGCCGCTGGGAAGAGGTAATCCAGAAGGTGAGACTGTCCATCGTGGGGGTATATTGGAGCAGCATATCGGCAGTGTCTATCCCCATTATGCTGAATGAGTTGATTACTGCATTGGGCGCACTGAACTTGAGATACCCCATTCTCCTATCGTGCCGTCCTTTGTTTTTGATGAACTGCTTTGACATAAACTCCTTGAAGAGATAGAGCGACAGCTCGGACTCCCTTTTCTGGCAGGCGAGGGTGTCTTTCATATCGAATCCCTTGAATTCATAGATTGAATCGTTCACCACCTTGTGAGGCTCGAAGATAGAATCCAAAAATGCAATCGACTCACCTCCTTGCAGATACATATTGTTCTTGTCTTCATCGGTGAATGCTATCACTCTGTAGGGCTGCCGCTTCACGTTTCTGATTGAGAAAAATCCCCAATCGTCGGTGATGTTTGCCGCCGCGGGGAGCGAGAGCATGCAGGCGGAGTCGGAAAGGTCGTCGTACAGAGTCACGAGCACCCCTTTCACCGGTTTGAGCGTCTGGCTGTCATATATTGTTCCGGTGACATACATCGAGTCGATGGAATCGCCTGTAGAAAAGGTATATACAAGTCTCGGGGCAAGATTCCCCTCGTTGTTGTCTGCAAGGGCATCTCCGAAATCCAAGGTGTACGTGGTGTTTTCCTTAAGCGTATCCTTGAAAGTGATTATGATGTCTTTCCCTTTAATCTTGGCCGTAGGGCGTCTCTTGGTGGGAGGGGAGAGATAAATCGCATCCTGTTTCTTCACCACGGTGTATTCGTTGTATGTGAGGCTGATTTTGCCGTCAACCGTAGGGAAATTGAGCTGGTTGTTTTCCGGCAGCAACTTAATCAAGACAGGAGGAATTGTATCCTTTGGCCCGCCGCTCGGGGGGCTTGTGGTGTTTGCACAAGACTTCGACAGGATGCAGCATCCCGCGAGTGATATTATGAACAATAAGGTTATTATTTTCTCTTTCATCTTTTTCAATTAATTGACGTCGGTTCTTACCACTTTTTCTACCCCTTTGATATTCCGAATGTTGTCTATCAGTGTGTCAAGGTCGTTTGTGTTGTGTACATAAAGGTCTATGTATCCTTCGAATATCTCGTCGTGGCTCTCGATGAATATCTTCCGGATATTTATCCCGAGCACCTGCGTGATTACCTTGGTGATGTCGTTCAATATGCCCAAACGGTCAATTCCACCTATGGAAATCCTTGCAAGATAGGACATTACGAAATGTTTGCTCCATTTGACCGCCACAATTTTGTTGCCTAATGTAGCGGCGAGGGAATTTGCCACTTCGCAACTCTTCTTGTGTACTGTCACAGTGTTGTCATCGTTTATGAATCCCACCACGCTGTCTCCGGGGATAGGGCTGCAACATTCGGGAATCTTGAATGACATGGTGCCGGAATCGATATCTTCCTTGAGGATATAGTCACTCTTTTTGTCGATTGTATCTTTCTGACTTTCAGGGGTAAGTACTTTAATGCCCCACATTTGCACGCTCCTTACGGCGCGGTTGGTCTTCAGAGCCTTTTCAAGGTCGCTCAAATCTATGATTCCAAGGCCAATCTTGTCGTATAGCTCTTCCTTTCCGCTCACCTTGTAATATTCCACGAGCTTTTTTATTACGCGGGCCTTCACTGCGATATTGTATGCCTCGAGCCTGTCGTGGAGTGCCTGCATTCCTTCCTTTACGGGATCTTCAATTGTCTCCCTCAACTTGCCAATCACGTGGTTCTTCGCCTTTGCACTTTTGAGGAATGAGAGCCATTCCAACTTTGGAGCCGCAGTGGCGGCGGTGATTATCTGTACCTGGTCTCCGTTTGCAAGTATATGATTCAGGGGAAGTAATTTCATATTGACCTTTGCTGCAATGGCAGTGTCGCCCACCTTTGTGTGGATGGCGTAGGCAAAGTCGAGGGCGGTGGCCCCTTTGGGGAGCTGTTTCGATTCTCCCTTGGGGGTGAAGACGTAGATTTCGTTTGCCAAAAGCTCTTCGTGGAAGTTGTCGAGGAATCTCAGTGCGTTCGCATCGGGATCTTCCAATATTTCCTTCACGTGCTTGAGCCAGATATCCATATTGGTATCCATCTCACTGCCAGACATTTCGCCGCCATTTTTGTATGCCCAGTGTGCGGCCACACCGCGTTCGGCGATGGAGTTCATCCTGTCCGAACGAATCTGTACCTCTATCCAGGTTCCCTCGGCCATCACGGTGAGGTGGAGCGCTTCGTATCCGTTGCTCTTGGGCTGGGTAATCCAGTCGCGTATTCTTTCGGGCTTGTAAGGGTATTCGCTGATGATTCTCGAGAAGATATGCCAGCATTGCTCCTGTTCGGTGAATCCGTGCCGTGGCTCAAAGATAATCCTCACGGCGTACATATCGTATATCTGGTCGAAGGTGACGTGTTTTGTCTCCATTTTTTTCCATATCGAGTATGGCGTCTTCATCCTCTTGCTTATTGTGCAGCGGTAGCCGGCGTTCCTCATATTCGCCTCCAACGGAGTGACAAATCGGTCTATCAAATCCCCCCTGTCCTTGACTACGTTGGATATCTTTTCCTGAATATCGTCATATATTAGGGGCTCCTTGAATTTCAGCCAGATATTCTCCATCTCAGATTTGATGGTGTATAGACCGAGCCTATGTGCCAGAGGTATAAAGAGATACATCGTTTCACTAAGAATCTTCTCCCTCTTGTATTCGGGCATATATTCGATTGTGCGGAGGTTGTGGAGCCTGTCTGCCAGTTTTATGAGCACTATGCGGGCGTCGTCGTTCAGAGTGAGGAGGATTCTCTTGAAGTTCTCTGCCTGGAGGCTTTTTACCTCTTTTTTGTTGTCGTTGTCGAGGGCGGTCTTGATTTTTGTCAGACCATCCACCAATATGGCAATTCTGTCTCCGAAATATTGGCGTATGTCGTCAACGGTGTAGTCGGTGTCTTCAACTACGTCATGAAGGAGGGCGGCGCAGATGGATTTGCATCCGAGACCGATTTCAAGCACCACGATTTTTGCCACGGCGATGGGGTGGAGGATATATGGCTCCCCCGAGCGGCGCCTGACGTCCTTGTGCGCTTCGTTCGCGAACTCGAAAGCCTTGAGCACGAGCTCGTATTGTTCCTGGTCGGCGCACCTCTTGAGGCTGGCCATCCTAAGGCCGTCAAATTCTTTTTGGATAAGTTCCTCGTCCTGCGTGGTAAACATTGAATTTCCTCCTTAAATTGTTTATTGTCAGTCTGTTTTAGAAATGAAGATCCCGTTTCCCCTCTTTGACTGATTCAAGTCTCTTGATTACGGCAGCCTTGCGGACAGGGTCTGAAATCCTTGCAAGTTCCCGATCAATCTGCTCGAATCCCGCTTTTCTTGTCTCTTCGCCGGCATAATCTTCCAAATATTCCGCAAGGGTTAGAATTGCGTTGGGAGAGCAGAAATTGCCTATGAATCCGGGGATTGCAAACTCCATGAAATGTTCGCCGGTGCGCCCCATTCTGTAGCAGGATGTGCAGAAGCTCGGGATGAAATCGTTCCTGAGCAATTCGCAAATCACTTCGTCGAGGGAGCGAGTGTCACCCACCTGGAATTGCTCCTTGCTTAGTGTCTGCGATCCCTTTTCCTTCTGCTCGCTATATCCTCCTATTTCAAGATGCGTCCCTGCATCTATCTGTGATACACCAAATTGCATAAGCGCGTCGCGAATGCCTTTGTTCTCCCTTGCCGTCATTATCAATCCGGTGTAGGGGACTGCGAGGCGGAGAATAGCCACAAGTTTCTTGAAGTCGTCATCCGAAACTTTCCAAGGCAGAGGGATGTCGATGTCGTTTGCCGGCTGCATCCTCGGGAAGCTGATGGTGTGCGGCCCCACGCCGAAAGTCTCTTTGAGGTGGATTGCGTGTGACACCAGTCCGAGCACTTCAAAACGCCAGTCGTAGAGTCCGAACAGAGCCCCGATGCCCATATCGTCTATACCTCCCTCGAAAGCGCGGTCCATTGCGCTCAGGCGCCACATATAATCCCCTTTCATTGTGCCGGAAGGGTGCATTGCCGCGTAAGTCTCGCGATGATATGTCTCTTGGAATACCTGGAATGTTCCGATTCCGGCAGCCTTAACCACTTTATATCCTTCGATGTCGAGCGGAGCAGCGTTGATGTTTACCCTGCGAATCTCGCCGTTGCCCGATTTGGTCTCATAGCAGGTACGTACAGTCTGCGCTATGTATTCCGGAGAATATATCGGACTCTCCCCATAAACGAGTATAAGCCTTTTATGTCCTTGATTTTCAAGTGATATAATTTCGTTTTTGAGCTCTTGCTCGGTCAGGGTTTTCCTTACTGTGGTCTTGGCCGATTTTCTGAATCCGCAATATCTGCAATCGTTGATGCAGTAGTTTCCCACGTACAGCGGGGCGAACAATACGATTCGGTTTCCATAAATCTGTTTTTTTAGTGTCCTCGCTGTGTTGAATATCTCTTCCAACAAATCCTCAGACTTGACGGCTATGAGCGCTGCCGTCTCTTCGAGGTTCAAAGCCTCTTTGTTCAAGCTTTTTGCGAGAATCTCTTCAACTCGCTCCCTATCTTCGTGGGTGTTCTTTACGAGATTCTCAATCTTTTCCGTGTCGATAAAATCGATATATTTCATCCTAATTTTTTGTCTTATTGATAATTTCAAATAATTCTTCTTCGCCAATCACAGCAATCGAAAGCTTTTCGGCTTTTTTCAGCTTTTCCGGGCCGGCCTTCTCTCCGGCAACGAGATAGTCTGTATTTCCGCTTACGCTGCCTGTGCATTTCCCTCCGTTGGCGGCGATAATCTGCTTGAGCTCGTCACGCGGGATGGAGAAATTTCCCGAGATCACTATTGTCTTTCCGGCAAGTTTGTCAGATACAGAGGCAACCTCCGCCTGTTCGAAATTCAGGCCATAGCTTCTGAGGCTTTCAATCAGTGCGCTGTTTTCGGGGGAGTGGAAATAGCCCGAAACGGACTTTGCCATTATCTCTCCTATATCATCAATCTGGAGGAGTTCCTCTTCCGATGCGGCCGCGAGGGCATCGATATTTTTGAATGCTGAGGCGAGCACCTTGGCGTTTGTTTCTCCTATATGTCTGATTCCCAAGGCATACAGCACTCTGTGAAATGGCGTGGCCTTTGAGCTTTCAATGCTTTGCAAAAAGTTTTCTGCTGATTTTTCCTTCCAGCCATCAAGTGTCAGAAGCTGCTCTTTGCTCAATTTATAGAAGTCATCGCATCTTTTGAGATATCCTTTTTCGTAGAGTACATCTATTGTGGCGTCTCCCGCTAAAATATCCATTGCCTTGCGGCTTGTGAAATGGATTAAATTTCCTTTAATCTGAGTAGGGCAGCCGGATCTGTTCGGGCAATACCATCTTGCCTGGTCTTCGTCCCTTTCGAGAGGGGTTCCGCAATCGGGGCAATTCTTCGGGAAATCTGGCAGTTTGGCACCTGCAGGGCGTTTCTCCATACACACTGCTGTTATCTTTGGAATAATCTCTCCCCCTTTCTCAACATACACGTAATCACCTATATGGATATCGAGAATGTCCATCTGATCTTTATTGTGCAGGGTAGCCCGCTTGACAATCGTACCTGAAAGTGGCACCGGTTCCAAATTGGCGACAGGGGTGACTGCCCCAGTTCTCCCCACCTGGTAGTCTATGCTGAGAATAGGAGTTACCGCCTGCTCCGGCTTGAATTTGAAAGCCGTAGCCCAACGGGGGGATTTTGCCGTGTATCCGAGTTGTCTTTGCAGTGCCAGTTCATTGACTTTTATCACGATGCCATCCGTGGCAAAGGGGAGTGTCTTTCTTTTCGAGTCCCAAATATCGATATAATCAATTGCTTCTTGGAGCGATGATACTACTGAAGAATATTCCGATACAGGAAGCCCCCAACTTGCGGCTGCTGCAATTGCCTCGCTATGGAGAGCGAAGGGGAGATTCTCCCCGAGAATATGATAGAGTACGCATTCCAGCCCGCGTTCTGCGACAATTTCTGGGTCGGTCAGCTTGAGTGAGCCGGCGGCTGCATTCCT
>JABUTQ010000412.1 GCA_021443605.1 Bacteroidales bacterium
GACAACTGACGCTCAGATGACAACTGACGCTCAGATGACAACTGACGCTCAGATGACAAACAAAAAAGGCTGCCGAGGGGCAGCCTTTTAAGAGGTATTTTATGCAACAACTTAGAAGCGGATTCCGAGTTTCAACTGAGGGAAACGGAACGCTGCAATGTTGTGATTCTTTGCATAGTAAGGGGTTGAACCCTGGAGTTGCATGTGGAGGAGAGTGTACTGATACAATACCGGATTAACTTCGAAACCAAGGATCAGACCTTCGCTGAGAGCGTAGCTGATGCCCCAGGTAAGTCCACCAGCAATTCCGTTGAGCTGACCGGCACGGTAGCTGGGACGGAAGTTGTTGATGTCTTCAGTTGTCTGGGTAGCTGGATCATACACATATTCTCCAGTGTAAGGGTAGTTTGCTTCAATGCGAGCCAATTTGTACTGACCTACGATACCGAGATAAGTGTCGATACGAGGGTTCTTGAGTGCAAAGTGGTAGTTAACACCAAGTTGAGTAAACAAGCTGTGTGAAATTGTAGCCACGATTGCTTTCTGAGCTGCTACGTCACCAACTTTGTTAATCGGAGAATATCCACCGAGTGAGAGCTTGTGGTTGAGCTTCTCCAAGTCTTCGCTTGTGAGGCCACCGATAAGTTCACCGATAGTGGTTGCACCGTAATTGATGTCGCCTACGAAGTCGTCAACATCGCTGCCCAAAAGGTTGAGAACAGCCTCAATGTCGGCAACCTGGAAATAACTCTCGCCTTCTACGAAGTCCTTTTTAGGCTGGAAATTTACGTTGTAAGCAGCCGTAAGGTTGATATCCCACCTGTTAGTGATGAAATATTTAGCCTGGACACCGATCATGTTGGCGGCGTTATTCTGTGTCAAAGAACCGAAGTTGTAGTAAATGGGAGTGCCTTCAGTGTAGTACTCGCTACCAAGGTTGAAGCCGAGAGGATACTGAGTAGTACCATCTTGTGCAGGAAGGAGGTAGTTGAGGCTACTGTTTGAGAAGGCCTGATCTTTTCCAAAGAGAAGATCGAACTGCCACTGGCCGGCCTTTGGAGCAAACATACACTCACAACTCTCTTCCGGTTGTGCCATTGCAGGCACAACCATAATGAGAGAGAGAAGTAATATGCTTAGTTTTTTCAACATTTGCTTAATTTATAATTGAGCGTTAAAATTATTCAGCAACAGTGATGTACTTTTCGAGAAGAGATTCAAGAAGCTTCTTGTAGTAGTCAGCCCAGATAGCAGCCTGGTCAACATCTTCTGCAAGTGCGTCAAGACGGTTCTTGAAGTATTCTTCCATCATTTCATACAAGTTGGTGTCATTAAGAGCGTCGACAGTAGCTTCAGCTTTAGCGAGTTGCTCATCAATACCAAGAACATCGTCATAAAGGTCGTCGATAAGCTTGTCAATTTCCTTAACGAGGTTGTCAGTTGTCTTAATAGCACCTTCGCAGTATTTACCATAGATAGCGTCGAGGTGATTCATCAAATCGGTAAGGTGACCAATCTCAGTTGAATAGTTGTTAACAACTTCCTCGAGTGGATCAAGAACTTCTTCGATAGCCTCTTTCTTAGCCTTTTCTAATTCTTTCTTAGCCTTCTTGTCAGCTTCCAATGTCTTGTAGTCATCTGACTCTTTCCAAGCCTTGATAGCGGCTGCGAGCTCGTTATCGTTGTAGTTCTTCTGGTCTGTGTAAGACTTCTCAAACTTAGCGATGAGGGCCTTGAAAGCTTCCCACTGCTCTACAGTTGAAGTGGTAACAAGGTTGCCATACTGCTCAGCTGCATAGAGTTCGAAAGGAAGGGTCTTTTCGAAATCGGCCTTTGACCAATGGAAGTCAGACAAAATCTTATTATAAACGTCAGTTTCAGAAACTGTGAAATCAACCTTTGCATAACCGTCACCCTTATCTATAGCGTTGAATGCTGTGAAGAAGATTCCGGTAGGATCAAGTGAAGTGATATCGAAGAAGTTGAGCTGGCCAGCTGTCTGAGCTGCTTCAAACTGTGCATAGCTTTCGATTGACTTAGCAGCATCGAAGCCGAGCTTAGTGTACTCCTCAAGAGCCTCGAGGTATGCGAAGAGAACTGCTGCATTTTCGCCACCGCAAGCCTCAAGATCTTGCCAGTTGGTCTTAGTCCAAGTGTTCTTGTTATCAACTTTGAACTTAATTTCGCTCTTAGCATTTTGTACGAGAGACTTGTCGTATGCAAGACGAGATTGAATAGCCTTCAATACATCGATATACATATTGACTGAAGAAGAAGTGGCGCCATATTCTAAAGCTTTAGTAAGGGTTACATCATATTTGTGAGTACCGTTATCCCATTTAACGCTATAACCCTTGTTGTCATACTGTGAGTAGTAAACGCAAGACATATAGAGTGACTGGTCAACGGCTACTTTGGTAGGGCCTGAAATCTGTGCGCTCAAGAAACCTTCTACAGAAAGTTCATCCATATTTACTTTTCTCTCGACAGGCTTAAGGGTCTTTTCGTCGATAACTACATAAGAGTGAGGAACGAGTTCTACACAAGCAGCAGCTTTGTCGTATGCATCGATAATTGTGTTAATAACGAGAAGTGAGTCATTGTCCCAAATTGAGCTGGGAACGACATATCTGTTATAAACGCGAATATCTTTACTGGTAAGTGGAGCTATTTCAGCATCTTTTTCATACTTGAGGGAAGCTGTTTCAATCTTCTTGTCTGTACCGGTGTACAATTTTTCTACTGCTTCCAAAGCTGCGATAGCTTCGTCATATTTGCCCTGGAGTTCTTTTTCAACTTTCTTGAGGAAATCTGAACCAGCGGTAAGGTCAGCGTTGAAGTCTTCGATGATAGCTCTGTCAATAGCATAGATGATAGCGAGTGAATCTACAGTAGCGTCAACAAGCTCTTTCATCTTTGCAAGCTCTTCGGGAGTAGCCTTGAGGAGAGCACCATAACGATAAGGACGCTCGCATTCAGAGATGATGTAGTTGAATCCGAGATATTTGTCAGTTCCGGTCTTCTCAACTTTATTGAGAACGGTGTCCATAGCTGCGTAAGGAACGTTAAGGCTCCAAACTCTGCCAGATTCTTTAATCTCAAGATATTCAGCACCGTTAGGTCTCTTATCAAGAATCTTGTTATCAAAAGCGTAAGGGAGGAAACCTCTTATAAAGCCTTCAACAAGATTAAAGTTGTCCCAATTGATGTCAACTTTGCTGTTAGCCTTCTTTGCCTTAGGCTCAGCTTTGTCAACCTTTTTCTGAAGATCAGCGATCTCTTCGTCAAGTTCTGCAATCTGAGCATCGTATTCAGCTGCGATTTCAGGCTCTACAGTGTGCTTTGCAAGTTCCCAAGCTGCGCAAGCTTTAGCCTTATCAGCCTCAAGACCCTGAATCTCATTGCGGAGATCCTTAACGGCAGCAGCCCACTCCTTAACTTCTTTGTCGCGGAGATTCTTTGCAAATTCAATATTGTCGTTCAAAAGCTGTTTCTCATAATTGAGAGATTCGATTACGCTATTAACCCAAGCCTTAGTATCCTCAACACCAGCAGTGTAAGCATCTGACTTGTACATAAGCTGGTCTGCATATTCTTTTGCATAAGCAGTGATGGCGTCAGCGTGTTTGCCGGTCCAATAAGAGTAATTGTTGCTGGCTTCGTCGATAGCAGCTTTTTCAGCATCGGTGAGACCCTTTGCGGCTGCGAGCTCAACTTTTCTGCGATAGTCTGCGAGAGCCTGCTGTGCCTGCTCGAGGTTCTTCTGGAGAGACTCCATAGTAGCCTCGTGTTTGAGCTGCTCCTCAGCGAGCTGCATTTTCCAAGCCTCGAGAGCCTTGTCGTAAGCGAGCTGTGCCTGTGCAAGAGCAACTTCGTCTGTTTCATTTTCGAGTGCCTTAGCAGCTCTTTCGAGCTCTGCCATAAGCTCATCTCTCTTAGTCTGAGAGATCTGGTCTGCTGTGAGAGCATCCTGATAGTCAGCCTCAGCCAAAATTCTGCTAGCCTCTGCAGCAGCGATAGCTATTTTAGCTTTCTGGAGTTCTGCACAAGCCTTAACGTATTCAGCGTGTGCTTCGCGCATCTTCTGAACACCGACAGGCTCGGCATTGTCGATACAAGAAGTGAAGAAGCCGCCAACAGCGAACATCAACACCAAAGAATAAATAATCCTTTTCATAAAATTTTTGTTAAGTGTTTGTTATTTGGTTAAACAATAGTTTGCACAATTATCGCTCAAAAGTAAGCATAATTAATCAATCAACAAAATTTAATGTTGATAAATCCAAAAAATTGTTGATAACAACAGAGGTGGTTAGAAAAATCTTGCCCTGTTGTCAACAACTTTGGCATCGTCTGCCATAATGGAACTCAACATCTGCATTCTGTAAGAAGCGTTCTGCTGCTCGCGCGAAGCGGCATCTGCCTCTGTGTAGTACGAGCCTGAGGTGCGGTCTGCCACCGTGAACACATATACGCCCACTGTGCCACCTACAACTTTCAACTCGCCGGGCTTTGCTGCGGCCACTGCACCTATAAACTTAGGGTCGAGGGAGTTCTGCATACCACCGAAAGTAATGCCATCTCTGTGGCTAACAGTGGTTTGCAGCACCTCTGCCGCTGCCTCTATATCTTTACAATCTTTTATCTTGTCTTTAATCTCTGCGCTCATCTTGGCGGCCTTCTTCTCCATCTCAAGCACCATACGGATATCAGAAGCCACTTCGCTGACGCTCATATCACCCTCTTTGCGCACTTCGGTGACTGCTGCCACGAAGTAGTATTTATTCGAAACGGTAATCACGTCGCTCACGCTGCCTTTCTTGGCGTCGAACACCCAGCGGACAACTTCGCGTGCGTTATCAACTGCACCGATGCGCCTTGTAGATTCCTGGATGCGGGTGGCAGGGATAACGGGGAGATTCTCTTCCTTGACAATCTTTGCAAACTCCTCATATTTGCCGTTGCTGCGGTCTGCAAGGTCGGTGGCTTTCATAAGGAAGTCTCTGTAAGTCTCTTCGGAAGCTACGACGTTTTTATTGAGCACTGCAAGAGAGACCTTTGCCTTTGGCTTGGTGGTCTCCTTGACCTGCATCACAAGGATACCCTGCACGTTGGTGCTGTTTACCTTGAAGGCTTTGCCCTTTTCGGTGGTGAATGCTGCGCTGAGCTCACCAAGACCTGCCTCGCGGAGAGATTGTTGTGTAACCCAACCCATCTCGCTCATAGCCTCGTAAGTGCCCTTGTTGTTGAGGAGGTTGAGGACAGAATCGGCCTTAGCCTCTTCGAAAGTGGTGAACACTGAATAGAAGAGCTGCACGCTGTCGGGGAGGTTTTTCTTATCAAGGACGCGGGCGGCTGAGAAAGAGTTTTCTGCCTCGTGAACATTGCTGAGGGTGCTTGTGCCATTGCCGAATGCAACTTCCTGGAACTCAGGGAACGACTCAAGATCCTCCTTGCTGAAGTAGAGGTCAATAAAGCGCGTGTCTGAGTTGAGGGCCACAAAATTCTTGGGGTTCTCGGCTGCAGCGAACTGGCCGTAGAGCTCCATGAACTGGATATTGGTATTGTCGATATCTGCCTGTGAAGGGACAACCTCGTACATTACATATTCGATGTCTCTGTTTGCAGGCTGCTTCATATTCTTCTTGCGAGCGTTGAAGTATTCTCTTATCTCGCTGTCGCTCACTGTGATAGTGCTGTCTGCCTCATAGCCTGTGGGAACCATGATGAAGTCGATGTCTGCGGCGATGTTGTTTTCTTCAACTGCCTTTGCGGCCTCGAGGGTGCTGGGGATTGAAGAGGCATTGAGCAAGCTGTAGTATTTTGAATAGAGCTGAGTGCTATATACGTTGTTGAAGAGGTAATCCCAATAGTTTTGGTAGAGACCGGTCTCTTCGTGGCCGGCTGCCTGAACGAAACTGCTGAGGGCTTCGCGGCTGAAATTGCCGTCTGCGTCAAGGAACATCGGCTGGCTCTGGAGCACGGGAGAAATCTCCTTGCCCTGGGTGAGGTCGAACATCTCGTCTTCGCCAACTGCAAGGCCGGCAGCCTCTGCGCGGGGCTCGAATACCTTTTTATTAAAGAAGTCTTGCCAAACCATATCCCTGAGCTGGCTCTGTGCCTGCTCAGAATTGACACTCTGGCCAAGGCTCTCGAAAAGGCGGGTGGTGTTGTCTAATTGTGTGTAATAATCTCTATAAGAAATACTTGCCCCATCCATCTTACCCACGTTGTTTTTGTCAGATGCCATACTTACAACGCTTCCAAGGGTATTGGGGTCAACAATAAATGATAATAGCGCAATCGCTATCAGGATAGTGATGAAAATTCCGAGTTTTACACGGATTTTCTCTAAAACAGCCATAATCTCCGTTAAGTTTTAGTTATTTATTTTTGTCTATTTCTGCAATAAGGCCGCAAAAGTAAACAAAAATACTTAATATAGATGCGAGTTTTGTTAAAATCGTTGCACGGGTCCGATAAAATTTATCGTATCTTGATAAAGATTTGTGGAATCCCGCTCAAGATAGCCGAAAGAATCGAAGGGGCGGTGGATGATTGTGTTGCCGGCACGCTCGTCTGTGGTCATGCCGTAGCCCTGCATAAAGCCCATATCCTGAGACTCCATCCGGACATAGTTATTGGTGTAGATTTTTTTTTCTGCCTTGTCCCAATAAACAGTGTCGGTCTCCATCCTTTCACCTTTTATATAGTTGACTATCACCACATTGCCGTATGCCATCCACTGCTCTTTGCCTTGGGTGGTGATATGCTTTGCCTGGTCGGCGTCGAGACGGGTCTCGAGCTCGCCGGTCTCGGTGTAGCCTTTGACACAGAAGCCGCCGAGGTAGAGCTCGTAGCTTTGAGTGGTGGAGTCTTTTTCGTAGCTGTAGCGCTCAAGGCGGGAGGATGTCATCTCCATCGAGCGGTTCTCGTGCTGAAAAGTGACGGCTTTCATGCTGTCGACGGTCTGCATCGGCACTTGCTCAAAGTCGATGGGAGGGATGTCGGGGGTGGCTTGGGTGCAGGCGGTGAAAAGGAAGAGGATCAACGCAGCCGCCGTCATTCTGAGCCTAAGCGAAGCGAAGGGGAAGAATCTTTTATGACGGATTTTTCGAGAGGATCCTTCGCTATCGCTCAGGATGACAGCGAAGGACCTCCCGTTGCAATGAATGCGGGGAGATCCTTCGGTCGCTGTCAATCCTTTAAGGATAGCGGCACTATTTCTGAGTGCGGACTGTAGTTGATTCACGGAGACCGCCGCAGTTTACTGTATATTGCTGACCGTCAATCACATCGTACATAAAGGCGTCTGCCTGTTGAGGGAAGTACTGACGATACTGACCTGCAAGATTGTTCACTTCGTCTGTGAGTGAAGGGTCTGCAGCCTTTGCCTTCTGGAGGAAGTCGTATGCTACCCAATATTTTGCACGAGTCTCGATTTCGTTGCCTGAGCAGCCGAGTGAGCCCCAGATTGTTCCGAGAAGGAGATAACCCTTGGCTGCGATTGCTTCGTTGAGCTCGATAGCCTTCTTTGCAGCTGAAACGGCCTTGGGATTGTTGCCCACCTTCTTGAAGTAGAAAGTACCGAGCTCGAGGCTGTAGTCAGCGGCCTGGCCCACATTTTCAGTAGCGAGAGAAACAGCCTCTTCGAGAGCGGTGGCAGCTTCAACGTCCTTGCCTTGTGAAGCGAGGAGCTTGTAGAGGTAGTAGCCGGTCTCTGCAGAGGGCTTCATACGGTGGAGGCTCTGAACTGCATTGAGGTAAAGCTCTGTGTCAAAGCACTCTGCCTTGCCGAGAAGCTTAACGACTGTGTTGAGGACAGCTTCATCTTCGGGATTAGCCGCATAGCGGGGAGCGAAGAGGCTTACGAGATTGTCGCAAGATGCCACGCCGCAATCTGCAAAGAGAGTCTCAACGTCTTGCTTTGCACCGGCCATCTGCCCTTCTGCCTTCTCTGAGAGGGCCTTGTCCATCAATTCTGAAACAGAAGTGTAGAGATCCATCACCTTCTCTGCATCGTATTTGCCATCCTTATAGAGGTCTGCGGCAACCTTGAAGTAGTTGACGAAGATGGCAGGAGAAGTCTGTGTGCCGGCGATGCCCACGATAGAGGCGTATGCGTCCAGCACCTCCTGAGGGTTGTTTTCGTGCCACTTGTAGTTGATGATATCGACGCCCTTGTTTACGTTGGCAGTGACTACATATTTGGGATAGTACTGTGCACGGAGGTCGTGAAGGTTGATGAGTGAATCAACGATGGCTGCCCTCTGAGTTGCATCCTTGCACTTGCCAATAGCATATCTGAGAAGTTTCTGACCATCTATCAACATATTCTGACTGGCCGTGGGAGGACATACAGAGAATGCCTTTCTCCAACGAGGAAGAGCTTCGTCCATATTATTATTCTTCATATCTTCCTTATAATAAGAGAGATACTTTACACAGTCGATACTGTCTTGACCGTGTCCATACTTGCCTGACTGAGCCATTGCCGGAAGGGCAAGCGTCAATACGAAAATTGCAGTGAGAAACTTTTTCATCATTATAATATTTTATGTTTTTTCTGTCTAACTATTATTATGCCACTTTGTGTCAGAAAGTGTCGCGAGGTGCAAATTTACAAAAAATTAAGAATTTTTGTAATTAATTTTGAAGAGTTTCTAATTATACAACGACTTTTGGAACCAAATATCAAACAAATTCAACCCCACGTTTATCTTGAAATAGCGTTCGCGCACGAGATTGTCTGAGAGGGTGCCCATCTGGCCGAAGTCAAGGCCAAAGGAGAGGGACGTGCCCCTGTTGAAAACGGGGAAGCTCATTCCAACTGTGAAGCCGGTGCTGTTTATCTGCCTGCCGTTGAGGGACATATAAGATTTTGTGTGATATACTCCGCCGCGGTAAGTTACGCGCTTCATGTAGTAGCGGATGTCGTATCTGTTGGGGGTATATTCAAATCCGGCGTTTATTGACATTGCTCTCGCGGTGGCAAAATTGATGCCCGGAGTGGCGGGGAATTTTGATGACGTCCAATCGCCTGCGGAGAAATCGACACCCACCGACCAGACACTGTTTTTTCTGACAGAGATGCCGGCACCCCATTCGAACGGGGTGTTATAAGCGGCCGTAGTTACCTGACTCATAAGGGTATCGGTGGCAGAGGTAGCCGTACCGTAAACATATTCGGTGTTTTCGCCTTTGAGGGAGTTGGCAATCTTGAAAGTGCC
>JABUTQ010000356.1 GCA_021443605.1 Bacteroidales bacterium
CAATCGCAATTAAGACACATATCGTTAAGAATCAATCAGTTGAAACCACAACAATGGCTGTTCACGAGCCAATTGAAGAGGCGTTTACAGAAGTTGAACAAGCAACAGAAGTGGTCGAAGAGAAAGAAGTGGAGGAAGCTATTTCTACGAAGGCAGAGGTAGAAGAAGGAGAAATAGCGCCACAGCCGGAACCCCGGATTGCCCCCGAGATAGAGCCTGAATCAGAGCAAGAAACAGAAACAGCGCCAGAGCCGGAAACCCGGATAGCCCTCGAGATAGAGCCGGAGCCGGAGCTGGAACCAGAGCAAGAGCAAGAACCACAACCTGAGCATAAGGCGGAATCAGAACCGGAACCGAAGCCAGCCCCGGCACGAATGAAGAAACACCTCCCCTGGTGGATTTGGCCGTTGATAGTGCTTGCCGCCTTCATCATATTCCTCATAGTCATCTATGTATTTAAAAATCAGCTGAGTCCGTTCTCAGACAGAATCATAGACGGCATCGACAATATGCTGAATAATCTTCTATACTCAGACGAAGAGCTTGAAATTATCAAAAATTTAAAGTAGGTATGATTAAGAGAGAAACTGTTGACAGGATTTTGGACGCAACCAGAATCGAAGAGGTTATAGGTGATTTCGTGTCATTGAAACGCAGAGGTCCTAACTATATCGGTCTGTGCCCTTTTCACCCGGACAAGAATCCTTCGATGTCCGTCTCTTCCACCAAGCAGATTTTCAAGTGTTTCTCGTGTGGAAAGGCCGGGACTGCCGTGACTTTCTTGATGGAGCACGAGCATTTGAGCTACCCCGATGCTCTCCGTTATCTCGCCCGCAAATACAACATCGAGATTGAAGAGAAAGAAGAGACCCCGGAAGAACAGGCCGCTCGGCTGGAGCACGAAAGCATAATCCTTGTACTTGAATTTGCACAGAAATATTACCAGCAACTATTGTGGGACGGAGAAAAGACTCATCTGATAGGGCTCAGTTATTTCAAGGAGCGCAAATTCAAAGACGATACGATAAAGGCTTTTGGATTGGGATATGCCGCCCCGAGACAATCTAAATCGTTCACTCAGAGCGCTTTGGAGAATGGATACAAAAAAGAGTATCTCATCAAGGCAGGGCTGAGTCACGAACGCGAAGACGGCAGCCTGGTCGATTTCTTTTACGACAGGGTGATGTTTCCAATCTACTCCCTAAGCGGGCGCGTCATAGCTTTTGGCGGCAGAATCCTCATAAACGACAAGACCAAGGCAAAGTACAAGAACTCCCCCGAGACGGAGGTATATATCAAGAACAAGTCTCTATACGGTATCTATCAGGCAAAACCGGCGATAGCAAAAGAGCAGAAATGCTATCTTGTTGAGGGTTACACAGATGTGATATCTTTCAATCAGGCGGGAATAAAAAATGTCGTGGCTTCTTCCGGCACTGCTCTAACTGTTGGGCAAATATCTCTCATCAAGAGATTTACAGAAAATATCACTCTGATTTACGATGGAGATGCGGCGGGAATAAAGGCCGCAATCCGCGGAACCAACCTCCTTTTGGCAGAAGGGATGAAAGTGAGGGTTGTGGTGCTCCCGAAAGAAGACGACCCAGACTCATTTGCAAAAAGCCATACGCTGGACGAAATACAAGACTATATCGCTGCAAACGAAAACGATTTCGTCACTTTCAAAACCAACCTTTTGTTGGATGAGATTGGCAACGATCCGATAAAGAAAGCGAATCTGATAAATGACATCATCGAAACTGTATCGATGATTCCTGATAGTATCGAGCGTGACGTCTATGCAGGAATGGTCGCCACCAAGTTTAACGTCAAGCAAGAGAGTGTATATCAAAAGGTTAAGCAATTAAGGAACAAGCGTTTGTCGCTTGAACGCTCCCGCGAGGTGATTGAAGCCGGTGGCAGATATGAGGATATACCCCCGGCTCCCCACGTACCGGAAGACTACGAGCCGGTTCAACCGGAATTGCCAAAAGAAGAGCCCACGATAATTAACACGATTCTCGCCTCGTCTGAGAAAGAACTCATTTCGTATCTTGTCAAATATGGCGAATACTCTTTCAATCTGTCAGTTACGCCACACCCGACAATCACGGTGGCGGAATATGTCAGACAGGCCCTTGTTGAGGATGATTTGTCTTTCGTAAATCCTATCTATAAGGAAATGCTCGATGAATATTATTCCCTCGACAAAATACAGGACAAGGACGTAGATGTTGTTCAGGGAAGAATAATCCGATATTTTACGAATCATCAGAATATGGCTATAATGAAACAGGCGCTGGATATAATCACCGACGAGCATCCAATCACGATAAAGGTTTATCGGGAGTCGTTAGTGCCTGAAGAACAGAGGCTTGACAAGATTGTGCCCGAAGCTGTGCTGCTATATAAAATCAGGGTCATAGATACGATGATCTCTGAAATCCACAGTGAGATTATTAAAGAAGCCGAGAAAAATGGGGATTCATCCACCCGAAACGCCCTCACAGAACGTCTTATGTTATTACTAAAAGCCAAGGGGCTGGTACAGAAAGAGTTACGTTCTTAAGCAACATCTTGCAACAATCTTATTATTGAGTAATGCATAAAAAAATCGGGCAGGAACCGAATCCTGTCCGATATTCTTTAAGGGGTCTTGCTGATATTATTCAGCCTTGGGAGCCTCTTCTGCTGCTTTCTTGCGGCCGCCACGACGGGTAGAAGTCTTCTTAACTTCCTTAGTCTCGGCAGAAGCCAAAGCTGCTTCGTTGAAGTCAACCAACTCGATGATTGCCATATCGGCAGCGTCGCCCTGACGGAAACCGGTCTTCACGATGCGGGTGTATCCGCCCGGACGGTTCTCAATCTTGGGAGCTACAACGCGGAAAAGTTCAGTAACTGCCTCTTTCTGTTTCAGATAGCTGAAAACGGTACGGCGTGAGTGGGTAGTATCTTCCTTGCTCTTTGTGATAAGCGGTTCTACATATACTCTGAGAGCCTTTGCCTTTGCAAGGGTAGTCTCGATTCTCTTGTGAAGAATCAGAGAGCAAGCCATATTCGAAAGGAGTGCTTTACGATGTCCGCTTTTACGACCCAGGTGATTTATTGACCTATTGTGTCTCATTGCTTAATATCTTGTAATTCTTTTTTTTCTATGTTATACTTTGTGATATCCATTCCGAAATTGAGTTTCAGTCTGTCAACCAAAACATCTATCTCGTTGAGTGATTTCTTTCCAAAGTTGCGGAACTTCATAAGTTCTGCCCTCTGGTGTGAAACCAAATCGGCGAATGTCTCGATGTTGGCAGCTTTCAGGCAATTCAATGCCCTTACAGAGAGCTCCATATCGGAAAGTTTCGTCAAAAGCAGATGACGCATGCGTAAAGACTCTTCGTCAAGCTCCTTACTCTCAACCTCAACCGGGGTTTCAAGGGTAATCTTCTCGTCTGAGAACAACATGAAATGGTGGATGAGAATCTTTGCGGCTTCTTTCAGAGCGTCCTTGGGATGGATCGATCCGTCTGTCTTGATTTCGAGATTAAGTTTCTCGTAGTCAGTCTTCTGCTCGACACGCCAGTTTTCAACCCAGTAGTTCACGTTCTTGATAGGAGTGAAGATAGAGTCGATTGCGATAGTGTCAACAGGAGCGTTCGGATCCTTGTTTTCTTCTGATGGAACATAACCCCTGCCCTTTCCGATTGTGAGTGTCATCACAATCTTGGTATTCACGTCCATTGTGCAGATGTGAAGGTCAGGGTTAAGAACCGTGAAATTTGAAAGACACTTTGAAATGTCGCCGGCGGTAAATTCGTCCTTGCCGGTTATGGTTACAGTTACAGCTTCACTATCCTCCTCTTCAATCATTTTCTTGAAGCGAATCTGCTTCAAATTGAGGACGATATCTACAACACTTTCAATCACGCCGGGGATGGTGTCAAACTCATGTCTGACGCCGTCCACCTTGACTGAAGTGATGGCATATCCTTCCAGAGAAGAAAGCAATATGCGGCGGAGTGCGTTACCAATGGTCGTGCCGTATCCCTGCTCCAAAGGGCGGAATTCAAAACGACCGACGGTATCGGTAGCTTCGAGCATAATCACCTTGTCCGGTTTCTGAAATGCTAAAATTGCCATAACGATAATTAATTTACTATTTAGAGTACAATTCGACGATAAGCTGCTCGTTGATAGTCTCAGGGATTTCTGTGCGCTCGGGATAGTTCAGGTACTTGCCTGTGTACTTCTCGCCGTCCCACTCAATCCAAGAATATTTGTTGTTACCGCGTGAGAGGCTGTCCTGAACAACCTCAAGGCTCTTTGAACGCTCGCGTACGCCAACGATTGAACCGGGTTTAACGATGGTTGAAGGAACGCTGCAAACCTCACCGCCCAATGTGATGTGGCAGTGGCTTACGAGCTGACGTGCAGCTGCGCGTGTAGGAGCGATACCCATACGGTAAACGAGGTTGTCAAGACGGCTCTCAAGGAGGATGATAAGGTTCGCGCCTGTGCGGCCTTTCATTCTTGCTGCCTTGTCATAAGTCTTGGCGAACTGTCTTTCAAGAAGACCATAAGTGTATTTAACTTTCTGTTTTTCAGCGAGCTGAGTACCGTACTCTGAAGATTTCTTGCGTTTCTTCATCAAGCCGTGCTGTCCCGGAGGATAATTCTTCTTCTCGAGATATTTGTCAGCTCCATAGATTGGCTCACCAAATTTGCGGGCTATTTTGGTTTTCGGCCCAGTATATCTTGCCATATTCTATTCCTTTTTTAATTAATGACTTGAATTTATACTCTACGACGACCTTTAGGACGGCATCCGTTGTGAGGTAATGGAGTAACGTCAATGATTTCGGTAACTTCAATACCGTCTGTGTGAAGTTGGCGGATTGCAGACTCACGACCAGCACCGGGGCCTTTCACATAAGCCTTGATCTTGCGAAGACCGAGGTCATAAGCTACCTTTGCGGCATCCTGTGCAGCCACCTGTGCAGCATAGGGAGTGTTCTTCTTTGAACCCCTGAAGCCCATCTTACCTGCTGAAGACCAGCTGATTGTCTGGCCCTGGCTGTTGGTGAGGGTTACGATGACGTTGTTGAAAGTTGAAGAAATGTGAGCTTGACCATAAGCGTCAACCTTGACAACTCTTTTCTTGCTTGTTGTAGTTTTTTTTGCCATAATTCAAGTCTCCTACTTAGTTGCTTTTTTCTTGTTGGCGACAGTTTTCTTGCGTCCCTTGCGGGTACGGGCGTTGTTCTTGGTGCTCTGTCCGCGAACAGGAAGACCTGCGCGGTGACGGATTCCCCTGTAGCATCCGATGTCCATCAAACGCTTGATGTTCATCTGAACGGCTGAACGAAGTTCGCCTTCAATTTTGTACTCTTCTGCAATCTTTCCGCGGATTGCAGCAATCTGGTCGTCATTCCAATCTTTAACCTTGATGTTTTCATCAATGTTAAGTTCATCCAAAATTTTCTTTGATGAACTACGACCAATTCCGAAGATATAGGTCAAACCTATAACTCCACGTTTGTTCTTTGGTAAATCTACTCCGGCTATACGTGCCATAATATATTTTTATTTTTTATTTTGTTTACAAACAAAACTTTGAATTTCAGGGAGTTGAAACAACTTCCGCCGAAATGCTATCCTTGGCGCATCTTGAATTTGGGATTCTTTTTGCAAATCACATACAGGCGGCCTTTGCGCTTAACGATTTTACAATCCTCGCTACGCTTCTTGATGGATGTTTTTACTTTCATTTGTGTAAGTTTTTATTTATATCTGAAAGAGATTCTTCCTTTAGACAAATCATACGGACTCATCTCAACTCTAACCTTGTCACCGGGCAATATCCTGATATAATGCATACGCATCTTACCGGAGATATGGGCAATTATCACGTGTCCGTTGTCCAGTTCAACCCTGAACATGGCGTTTGACAATGCTTCGATAATTGTACCTTCTTTTTCTATTGCTGATTGTTTTGGCATAATTGATTGATGTTTACCGTATTAATTCCTTTTACCTTCTATGAAATCAAATGTCGAGAGTATTTCGGGAGCACCGTGCCTGATTGCAACCATAAGCTCGAAGTGGGCTGATTTTTTGTGGTCTGCCGTATAGACGCCCCAGCCGTTGTCTGCCAGATAAACGTCTTTCACTCCGCTGTTTATCATCGGCTCGATGCAGATTACCATTCCTTCCTTGAGTTTCACGCCGTGCCCGGCACGTCCGAAATTCGGAACCTCGGGGCTCTCGTGAAGGTGCTTTCCGATTCCGTGTCCCACAAGCTCGCGGACTACAGAGTATCCGGCAGCTTCTGCAAGTGACTGGACAGCGTGACCAATGTCACCAATCCTATTGCCTGCCACGGCCTTCTCGATGCCTTTGAAAAGAGATGCCTTTGTGGTATCAAGCAGACGCTGATCGTCGTCGCTTATCTTTCCTACGGCAAAAGTGTAAGCCGAATCGCCATTGAATCCTCTGTATGTCGTCCCGCAATCAACGGAAACGATGTCCCCTTCCTGAAGCTTGTAGTCTGACGGGAAACCGTGCACAACCATCTCATTCACAGAGATACACAGTGTATATGGGAATCCGCCGTAACCCAAGAAGCCCGGCAAGGCGCCTGCATCGCGGATATACTTCTCGGCTATTGCATCCAACTCTTTGGTGGTGATGCCGGGAGCCACGAACTTACCCACTTCTGCAAGTGTCCTTGAAACCAGCAAGGCGTTTTCCCTGATGGCAACGAGGTCTTCTTCGGTTTTAAGTGCGATCATTTGAATTCAAATTAAGTTATTACATACCAGAACGGCCGGTGAGACGACCTGTCTTCATAAGACCATCGTAGTGACGCATCAACAGATGACTCTCAATATGCTGCAGAGTGTCGAGAACAACACCTACAAGAATCAGGAGGGAAGTACCACCATAGAAACTTGCAAACTGGTTGTTTACACCGAGAAGCTGGGCAAATGCCGGAAGTATCGCAACGATTGCCAGGAAGATAGATCCCGGAAGAGTGATGCGAGACATAATTGAGTCAATGTAGTCAGCAGTCTTCTTTCCAGGTTTGTAACCCGGGATGAAACCACCGTTCTTCTTCATCTCTTCTGCCATATTGGTAGGGTTTATCGTAATAGCGGTGTAGAAATACGTAAACAGGATTACCATAAGGGCGAAGACGAAGTTGTACCAGAAGCCGACAGGATTGTTCATGACAGCTGCGAGACCTTTAGTCACATCGAAGCGTGAGAAAAGGAGAGGGAAAAGCATCATCGCCTGAGCGAAGATGATAGGCATAACGCCGGCAGCGTTAATCTTCAAGGGAAGATACTGACGGACACCACCATACTGCTTGTTGCCCACTACTCTCTTTGCATACTGTACAGGAACCTTGCGCACTGCCTGAACCAAAGCGATTGTAGCCACGAAAACGAAGAAGAGGATTACGATTTCGACGATGAACATCAAAATACCACCTGTTGTCTGGGTGAATTTCTCTACGAGTTCGATTTTCAAAGCGCGAGGGAGACGTGCGATGATACCTATCATAATGATTAGGGAAATACCATTACCTAAGCCGCGGTCTGTAATTCTTTCACCCAACCACATAACGAACATAGTACCTCCAATCAGAATCAAAGTTGCAAATGCACCATACCAGCCGCCGCTCATCGTTGAAACGAAAGCCTCGGCAGGGAGCTGTGCGTGAAGGTTGGCGATATAAGCCGGACCTTGGATTGCAAGAATCAGGATTGTGAGATACCTTGTATATTGATTCATTTTTCTACGTCCGCTCTCACCTTCACGCTGCAGTCTCTGGAAGAATGGGAACATCACTCCGAGAAGCTGGATAACGATGGATGCGGAGATGTATGGCATTACGCCCAACGCGAAAATGGAAGCATTACCGAAGGCACCGCCGGAGAACATGTCGAGCAAGCCGAGCAAGCCCTGCGATGTCTGGTTCTGAAGCCCCGCGAGAAGAGAAGCGTCGATACCGGGAATCACTATATAGCAACCTAAACGATAGATTGCTATAAGTGAAAGGGTATAGAGAATCCTCTTGCGAAGATCTTCAATCTTCCAGATATTCTTTAATGTCTGAATGAATCTTTTCATAAGTCAGTTAGATTATTGTGGCCTTACCCCCAAGGGCCTCAATCTTTGCGATTGCGCTCTTTGAGAAGGCATTTGCGGAAACTTCCAATTTAGCTGTCAAGTCGCCGTTGCCCAAAACCTTAACCAACTCCTTGGCGCCGACAAGACCGGCATTGCGCAGTGTGTCGATATCGATTACGTTTACTCCGAGTTTCTCGCTGAGAGCCTGGAGAGCCGCAACGTTTACTACACTGTATTCAACTCTTGTGGGGTTCTTGAAGCCGAACTTGGGAAGACGGCGCTGGATAGGCATCTGACCACCTTCAAACCCAATCTTGCGAGAGTAACCTGAACGAGCCTGTGCACCTTTGTGACCGCGGGTAGATGTTCCACCGTGTCCTGAGCCTTCGCCGCGTCCGATTCTCTTTTCTCTGCCTTTAGAACCTTCAGCAGGTTTCAAATCATGTAATTTCATACCTTGTCCTCCTTACTTAACTTCTTCAATTTTAACAAGATGGCGAACCTTTTCAATCATACCTTCGGTAACCGGAGAAAGTTCAACCTCTACAGTCTGGTGCATACGGTGGATTCCGAGGGAAGCCAAGTTTGCGTGCTGACGCTTTGTTGCACCGTTCTTGCTGATAACTTGAGTAACTTTTACTTTTGCCATGAACGTATCTCCTTATCCTTTAAATACTCTCTCCATAGGTATGCCGCGGAGGCCGGCTACAGTGTAAGCATCACGCATTTCGCAAAGAGCTGCAACTGTTGCCTTTACCAGGTTGTGAGGGTTAGACGAACCTTTAGATTTTGCAAGAACGTCGTGAATTCCCACTGACTCGAACACTGCACGCATCGCACCACCGGCCTTTACTCCTGTACCGGGGGCTGCAGGTTTCATGAATACTCTTGCACCACCGAACTTGGCTTCCTGCTCGTGAGGAATAGTTGCCTTGCTGAGGGGGATTTTCACAAGATTCTTCTTTGCATCTTCAATACCTTTTGATATTGCCATAGTTACTTCGTTTGCCTTTCCAAGACCGTAACCGACAACACCGTTTTCATCGCCTACTACGACGATTGCTGCAAAACTGAAGTGACGGCCACCTTTGGT
>JABUTQ010000078.1 GCA_021443605.1 Bacteroidales bacterium
CGATTGGTACCTGCGCCCATCACGCCGCGCAAGCCGCCCGTACCAAATTCAAGGGTCCTGTAAAATGCATCTTCAAGAAGTTTCTCATCCCCTTCCATCATTTTTTTGACCTCTTCACGGGTCTGAACATCAAATGCTTCACTCAACCACGAAGCAGCAACTTTTTTGTAGTCCATAATGATATGTTTTTAATTGATTATCCGATGATGTATCCTCACAAAGATAATAAAAAAAATTCTGCAACTCAACAAGCTGCAGAATCTTTTAAATTTTTGTAAAAGGATTTTACTTTTCGGCACCGATAACTTTCCAAACGCCTGCTGCAAGGATTGCACCTACGAAAGGTCCTACGATGAAGGCCCAAAGCTGGCTGAGAGCGTCACCACCCTGGAAAACTGCAGGAGCGATTGAACGTGCAGGGTTAACTGAAGTTCCTGTGTAGTGGATACCTACAAGGTGGATGAGAATCAAGGAGAGACCGATTGCAAGGCCAGCAAAGTTGCCTGCACCCTTCTTTGAATCTGTAGTACCAAGAACTACGAGCACGAATACGAAAGTGAGGATAATCTCAATGACACAAGCAACGCCGGCACCTTCAGCGCAAGCATTGGCACCTGTTGTAGTACCATCTGCACCAAGCATTTGTACCATTCCATAGAGAACTGCTGAGCCGAGGAATGCACCGATTACCTGGAAAATCATATACATTGCGGCATCTTTGCCTGTAATTCTACCTGTGAGGAGGCAACCCAATGTGATGGCGGGATTGATATGGCAACCTGAAATGCCACCGATTGTGTAAGCCATTGCCACTACTGCAAGACCGAATGCAGCTGCTGTTCCGATTACTGAAGCGGGGTCAACGCCACAGTTGAGGCTGACTGCTGTTCCGCAGCCCATAAGTACGAGCACCATTGTGCCGAACATTTCTGCCAAATACTTCTTCATTTTAAATTAAAATAATGTTACGTTAAATTTCTGTCGCGCAAAAGTAAAAAAAAATTTACTTATTGTATGCATTTTCGTGGACACCTTTAACGGCACGGCCACTGGGATCGTTCAAATTCTTGAAAGAGGCATCCCATGCCAGAGCCTCGGCGGTAGAGCAAGCGACACTCGGCACACTGGGCACGCAACGGGCAGCACTCTCACTCGGAAAATGCTCTTCGAAGATGGAACGGTAATAATATTCCTCTTTGTTCATCGGAGTGTTTATGGGGAATCGCTCTGCTGCGTGGGCCATCTGCTCGTCTGTTACGGCCGCTGCAGTAACCGATTTGAGCGTGTCTATCCAGCTGTAGCCGACGCCGTCGCTGAACTGCTCCTTCTGACGCCAGGCGACACTCTCGGGAAGAAGGTCACAAAACGCTTCGCGGACAATTTTCTTTTCAATAACATTGCCGGGGCACATCTTTGCCTCCGGATTGAGACGCATCGCCACGTCGAGGAACTCCTTGTCGAGGAACGGCACACGTCCTTCCACTCCCCAGGCGCACAACGACTTGTTTGCTCTCAGGCAGTCATAGAGATGGAGCTTGCCAAGCTTGCGAACAGTCTCCTCGTGAAAATCTTTTGCGGTAGGAGCCTTGTGGAAATATAGATAGCCGCCAAACACTTCGTCGGCACCTTCTCCACTGAGCACCATCTTGATTCCCATGCTCTTGATAACCCTTGCGAGAAGATACATCGGAGTGGATGCACGAACAGTCGTAACATCGTATGTTTCAATATAATAAATCACATCACGGATGGCATCAAGCCCCTCCTCTATCGTGTAATTAATCTCGTGATGGACAGTGCCGATATGCTCGGCAACCTCGCGTGCTTTCAGAAGGTCGGGCGCATTCTTCAACCCCACGGCAAACGAGTGGAGCTGAGGCCACCAGGCATCCTTTGTACTGTCTGTCTCTACACGCTTTGCCGAATATTTCTTGGCAATGGCAGAAATGACAGAACTGTCAAGACCGCCTGAGAGAAGCACTCCGTAAGGCACGTCACTCATCAGCTGACGCTTAACCGCAGACTCCAGAGCTTCACGAAGCTCGTTCTTGTCTGCTCGGTTGTCCTTCACGGCATCATATTCACTCCAATCGCGATTGTACCATTTTACAAGTTTCCCCTCACTTCCAAGATAATAATGCCCCGGAAGGAACGGCTCAAACTCTTCGCAAAAACCTTCAAGAGCTTTCAACTCGCTGGCACAATAGACTTTACCGTCACTATCCCTGCCGATGTAGAGAGGGATAACACCGATTGGATCCCTTGCGATGAGGAAATCGTCTTTCTCCTCGTCATAAAGGGCGAACGCGAAGATGCCGCTCAAGTCTTCAAGGAAATTTACCCCTTTCTCGCGATAGAGGGCCAGAATCACCTCACAATCACTGCCCGTGGAGAATTTATATTTTCCGGCAAAACGGTTTCGGATATCACGATGATTGTATATTTCACCGTTGACGGCAAGAATCTGTTTTCTGTCTTCGCTGAACAGGGGCTGACCACCACTTTGGGGATCGACGATTGAAAGCCTTTCGTGTGCAAGTATGGCGCTCTTTCCCACGTAGATACCACTCCAGTCCGGCCCTCTGTGTCTGAGTTTTCTCGACATCTCAAGGGCTTTTTTGCGAAAGTCGGAACTCTGTCCGCTTATGTTAAAAATACCTGCAATTCCGCACATAATTAATTTAAGTTATAATTTGAAATGTATGACAAAATGGGCTGCAAATTTAGCATTTTCAACGATATATCAAATATTATTTTTTGATTGTCAAGCAGATAACGATGTTATATCAAAAAAATATTTTTAGCCATTTCTTTCAATTCGTTTGAAAAACATTCAAAAATCTTGAGATATGATTAAAAAGTGTAACCTATCGTTCTCACAAAAGCACAAAGGATAATCTTTTAGATGCCTAAGCGCCGATTTTTTTTTGAAAAAAAAAAAAAAAAATTGTTGTTACATTTGCGAGGGAACATGCATCTATATATGTAGAATAACCTTCTAAACATAAAATATTCTATCATGAAACGTTTTTTTTATTTGCTGTTATTCGTAACAGTTTGTAGTTGCTCCGAACGTGATATTGATATCCCTTCGGATGGCTTATGTGCTAAAGGTATTGAAACCAAAGCAAATGAATCTTATTCTGAATTTTACACTGAGAAAGAGATTTCTGAAAAGGTTTCTAAGTTGTTTGAATCGGAGATTCAGGTTTCCGATATAACGTTGGTTCAAGGAAATTCTCAAAAAAGCTCTTACTATCTTGTAGAATTTTCTTCCTCTGATGGCAACAGCGGTTATAGTGCGTATCCCGCTTTCAAGAAAATTGATGAACCTTTGTGCTTCGTTGAAAATGGTTCTGTCCAAGATACAGTTTTCATTGAGCCTCTCAAAATGTTCTTTCAGGGAATTGAAGACTATTTATCATTAAAAGTTAAACAAACGGAGGAAGACACTATCCCTGTAACAAAGTCACTTCCTGATTTACCGAGCGATGGCACAATAATAGATTCATACACAATAATCACGCAAGATACATTGCTCAAGACTTGCCCTGTGAATTGGGGACAATGTGCTCCCTTAGGGGCTAATATTTCTGATGATAGGGGTTATTGTTCGGTCGTAGCAGTTGCACAAACAATGGCTTTCCACCAAAGAGCCTTTAAACAGATTGTTTCCCAAACCGATTGGCCGAGTATGATAAGTGGACAAAGGAACGATATCGTGGCTTGTCTTGGCTATGAGCTGCACCAAGATTTGTACTACCTGGGGACTCTTATTCCCCCATTGCCTACAAGGGTCGTTGATGTCTTCAATAATAACAATTATGACGCAGATAGTCATTCCGGGTTCAATGCATCAAGTGTTGTTGAATATATGGAAGATGGACCAGTAATTTTATTGGGCTTTTACCAAAATGCCGTGACAAATCCAGGTACAGGACATTATTGGATTGCAGATGGATGCCGAACAACTACTGTAACTATAATCAATGTTTATGAACGGGATTGGAATGGAGAAACGATTCAATACGAAGGTGTTGGCAATGAATATGTAAGTCGCGTATTTCATTATAACTGGGGATGGTCCGGTTCCTCTAATGGATGGTTCAATAGTGGCGTATTCCAGCCGGATGAAAATAATTACAACAATAATATGAATATGATACACGTTCAATAATTAAAAACTCACTACCATGAAAAAGTTTTTTATTACCCTCGTAAGTGTGCTGGCTTTTACAACTGCTGCATCTGCACAGGATTACCTTACCCCTCAAGGCTCTTTCATTGCCAGTATAGGTTTCAACTTCGGAATGAATCCGGCTTCATCGGCTGGATTCGGATATGATTTTGGAGGCGTTTTGGAGTATTGCTTTTATTCAAAGGGGCACTCTTCATTCGGTGTAGCTGCTTCAGTGTGTGGAATCCCTTTCCAAAACCACGAAACAAAAGAAAGAATGACCTCAATTATCGCAATGCCGCAAGTGAGCTATCATTATGGATTGTCACAAAACTGGGACTTATATGCAAAAGGGGGCGTAGGCTGCTCGTGGATAATCTCAGACAAAAGCACAAAAGCGAGCGTGTATCCCGAAATTGCAATCGGTACAAGGGTTAGAATATACAAACCGCTTTGTTTCTTCGTTGAGTTGGGCTTCCCGTACGGATCGGTAGGCCTAAGTCTGTTGTTTTAAGCATAACTCCATACAGATTTACGGAATATAGCGAAGGGGCTGCCGATTGATTCGGTGGTCCCTTTGTCATTTATGTCAATTGTAAAGTCTCCGAGCTATGATTGGGAGCACTTCTATGTCGGCGGGGAGCCATGCGACACTTTCCAGATTGTCTGCACTGAGCCAGCGGGCGGCCTCATGCTCTTTCAGTTCCAGTTTTCCGTTGAGCACGGTGCAGAAATAGCAGTGCATCGTAAGATGAAATGTAGGATAGTCATACTCAATGGTGTGTATAAAACTATCCACACTGATTTCCGTATCCAATTCCTCCCAAATTTCCCTCATGAGAGCCTCTTCCCGACTCTCCCCCGCTTCCATCTTGCCACCCGGAAATTCCCAATAATCCTTGTATTCACCATAGCCGCGCTGCGTGGCGAAAATCTCCCCATTATCATTGAGAATTACTGCAGCTACAACTTCGATTCGTTTCATCTCATCAATTATTGCGAAATTCATCAATCAGAAGGCGGCATCCTTCAACGACATCATTATATGTGATCTTGAAATCTCCTGTGTACCAGGGATCTGCAATATCCCTGTCCAATAACGTGCGTACTTTATCCATTCCCCGCTTATCGAGAATATGCGACAACAATCGGAGATTGCTGTGATCCATAGCAAGAATCAAATCAAAATCGTGACCATCTGAAATGGTGATTCTTTTGGCAGAATGACCATCGCAAGAAATTCCGTGCCTTGCCAATTCCGCTCTTGCCGGGGGATAGACGGGATTGCCAATCTCCTCGTAACTGACAGCCCTTGACTCAATAACGGAAAAAACTGAAGCCAGCCCCTCCTTTTGCACCATATCCTTGAAAATGAACTCCGCCATCGGGCTGCGGCAGATGTTTCCGTGACAGACAAAAAGCACCTTCATATCAAGCTGTTATCTGACGCCTGCAGTCTTATAAAAATCGGCAAATGTAGTGAGTTCAATGCCTTTCTCCTTGATGTATTTCATTATCTCCGGACTCATAAAGGCATCTGTAACATCCTGACGGTCAGCACCTACATTTCCCCCTGGGCGGGTAAACATCCCGCTCATTTCCGCATCGTCAAAGGCCGGATGCTCGATTGTCCAGTAGGTCTTGCCTGGCTCCATTTGCTTGATTGCTTCCAAAAGCATTTCGCTGCGGGGCTTGCCATCCTTTCGCATTATCATCCCCAGGGATTCAAGGCCGATGGCACTGTCATCCGGGCCGCCCTGATACCTCAACCCATACTCTTTCGAGAGTTTCTTGACGATGTCACCCAATCCGGGGACAAAAGTAAACATCATGTGGTCAGACAGATGGCTGACATTTTTCACATATTTAAGCGCAAGCTCAATCTGAGCACGGAGTTCAGATTCGACCTCGGCAAGGTCGTATGAAGAGTTATCCCCAAATGAAAGGGAAGCCTTGAGATATCCGTCTTCATCGCATAGCGAAGGGCAATGAGTAATCGGTCTCCACTTGTATTGCTGCCATTCGCTTGTTATAGCCAAATGAATCCCGACATCGAGCCCAGGATGTTCATTGCAGAGCCTTGCTGCCTCAAGAAACCACGGCCCAACAGCAAGTATCTCAGTATCAGTACCTATCCCATCTTCGAAGCATTTCATAATGGCGGCATTCATTGAGTGTGCCCCACCTGTGTCATCCATTCTGACAATCAGTTTCTGTGCAAAAACACCATAAGATAAAACAGTGGCAAAGGCCACTGCGACCAACAATCTTTTCATTTCGAATTATATTTATTTGACCACAAATTTATATTATTTTTGCAGTAGAAAAAATATCATTCAGCCAATGAATACATTGAAAGATCAGGTGATTGTCGTGAGCGGAGGATCGAGCGGCATTGGAGCCGCTATCTGTCGTGCGGCAATCGCAAAGGGGGCAAAAGCAGTTTACGCCCTCTCCCGCAGTGGGAACATACCCGAAAACTGCGAAGGCAACATCGTGGGAATCAGCGCCGACGTGAGGGATGCCGCCTGTATGAAGGCAGTTGCACAAGGGATTTTGAAAAATGAAAGGCACATTGATGCGCTTGTCCTCGCCGCCGGTAACGGTATAGCCGGAGCCATCGAAGAAACATCCGATGTCGAAGCCAGATATCAGTTTGAAACATGCTTTTTCGGGCTTCACAATGCTGTGCAGGCCTTTCTCCCCTCTATGAGAAAAGCCGGAAAAGGGAAAATAATCACCATTGCATCGGTGGCATCTCTCGTGCCGATTCCTTATCAGGCATTTTACAGTGCGGTTAAAGCAGCAGTAATGCAATATTCAGATGCCTTGGCAATCGAAATAAACCAATTCGGCCTCCAATGTTGCTGTGTACTTCCCGGAGACACCAAGACCGGCTTCACGGCAGCCAGAAAATATACCGAAAAGGCAAACGAGCAATCTCCTTATCACACAAAGCGCAGCAAGTCTGTATCCAAGATGGAAAAAGACGAGAAAAATGGTATGCCACCCGAGGCAATCGCATCTGCGGCAATTCGCCAACTCTGCCGTAAAAAGATGACAGCCAGGGTAATACCGGGATTTGGCTATAAGGCGATATCTGTTCTTTTGAGAATCTTCCCCACCCGCCTTGTACGCAGAATTGTAGAAATGCTTTATTGATAAGCGGATATGCATATAAGGAAGACGACCCCCGAAGATATCCCTCAGATGTTGAGAATATACGATGCCGCAAGAGCATATATGCGCAAAGAGGGGAATACGAAACAATGGGCAGACAATTATCCTGCTAAAGAAACTCTGTTGAAGGATATTGAGAACGGATACAGCCACGTTTGCACTTCAGACGACGGCTCGTTATGCGCCACTTTCTGTTTCCAGACAGCCGCCGACCCCACTTATCTGAAAATCTACGAAGGAAACTGGCTTAACGACAACCCATACGCGGTGATTCACAGAATTGCCACCGACGGAAGCGAAAAACACATATTCCGCAAAGTCATCGACTATTGCTTCACAAAAACCGATACGATTCGGATAGACACACACCGCGACAATGCCACGATGCATCGCAATCTCAAATCCTACGGATTCACTTATTGCGGCATAATCTATTTGGCAAACGGCGCGGAAAGGCTTGCATATCAATTGACTAAATAGTTCCTAAATAATTAACTTATACAAAACTAACTTATGAAAAAAGAATTAGCAATGGCAGTTTTATTAGTTGCTGCAGCCGGATGCACCACAGCTCCGACAAACCCTTTCTTTGCGGATAAGTTTGGTACTCCGCACGAGATTCCCCCTTTTGAAAAATTTACAATCAATGACTACCGCGAAGGCCTCCTCAAAGGTCTTGAAGCCGAAAAGGCTGACATTCAGGCAATCATCGACAATCCCGAAGCTCCGAGTTTCGAGAACGTGATTGTTGCAATGGATGAGAGCGGCAGGCTTTTAAGCACAGTTGAAGGTGTTTTCGGAACCCTATCAAGCAGCGATTCAGACGAAGCGATGCGTAATCTCGAAAAAGAAATCGACCCGCTGATGACAGCTCACAGCAACGACATCTACCTCAACGACGCCCTATTTGCAAAAGTTAAGCAAGTCTATGACAATCAGGCGTCTATGAACCTCAATAAAGAGCAGGCAAAACTCCTTGACAACGTTTACAGACGTTTTGTAAAAAATGGCGCGCTCCTCAGCGAGAAAGACAAGGAAACCCTCAGAGATCTCAACAACCAGCTTTCGGCAGCCCAGCTCGAGTTTTCACAGAATCTTCTTCACGAGACTAACGAAACATACGTTATAGTTGACAGCCGTGACGAACTTCCGGGGCTTCCTGAGGCAAACGTTCAACAGGCTGCAGACCTTGCTAAGAGAATCGGACAAGAGGGCAAATTCGCATTCAACATGCAGCGTCCGAGCTGCAACCCGGTGCTCCAATATTGCTCTAACCGCGAGCTCCGCAAGAAGGTTTATGACGCATACAACAACCGCGGTAATCAGGATAACCAATACAACAACAAGGCGTTATGCACGAAAATCGTAAACTTGCGTATCAGCAAGGCACACCTTATGGGTTATGAGGATTTCGCTTCGATGGCTCTCGAAGACCGTATGGCCAAGAATTCAAAGAACGTTTATGACCTCCTCGACCAGGTGTGGGCTCCCGCAGTGAAAGCTGCCAAGGCAGAAATAGAAGACATCAAGGTTGAGATGGCAAAGGACGGCATCAGCGGTGAACCCGAGCGTTGGGACTATATGTACTACCTCGACAAAGCTATGGCCTCAAAATTCAATATCGACCAGGCAAAAATCAGCGAGTATCTGGAAATCAACAATGTACAGCA
>JABUTQ010000394.1 GCA_021443605.1 Bacteroidales bacterium
TCGAAGAGCCCCGGCAAGAATTTCTCCCTGTTGTATGTCGATATAGCAACCGTTATTTTTTTCATAATCAAATTTTCCTCTCTTTAAACATCTGCAATGCTTCAAAAAACAATTTTTTATTGAAAAGGTAAAGCATTGTGACATAGAGCGTTGCCGTGATTAAAATCTTCACTGTCAATATCAGTGCGGTTCCATCGAGCAGAGAACAGGTGGCACTGGCAGCGGCAATGGCGGCAAGGGTTATCCCTAAATACGGCAAAGTGTGGAACAGGAGATTCAAGAAATTGAAATTGACCAGTTTACCGGCGGAGAAATGCCATACGAGGAGCATCGCGAAATTGATTGCAGTAACCGACATTGCCATAGTTTCCATCCCGAAACGATATGTTATCAAAGCAGACGCTATCTGCAAAACGGCATTAATCATATTTATTGTAAGGCACAATCTGGATTTGCCGTGCGAGATAGCGAGCTGTGTATAGATACCATAAATGGCTGATGCAATGCAATATATGCAATACATACGCAAAATCGGGACGCACGGAATAAAGTCGGGATTGATGATTGTTATGAACTCGTTTCCCACAAATGCAATCCCCAGCATAATGGGGAATATCATTATGGAGACAAGCGATATCAGTTTCTTGAACACCCTTGTCTGTCGCTCCCTGTCATCGGAGATTCTCGAAAAAACAGGCTGGGACACACTGTTGAAGATTCCGTTGAACATAGAGAGCATCAGGTTGGACCACTTCATTCCCTGGCCGTAGTAGCCTACATCCTGTTTTGTGAATTTTCTTCCGAGGATGATAGAGAAGATATTTGTCTGAATCTGAAGCACGAGGGAAGATGCCACAAGATTGATGCTGAAACGGAACATCTCGAATATCGGAGTAAGGGTAATCCTGAAAGATGGCTTCCAAGGGACATAGATCCATTTGAGGAAAGCTCCGATTGCAGAGAATGAAACCGAGTGTATTACCAGTGCCCAGTAGCCGTATCCTCTCAAGGCCAGATATATTGCAATTACCGCTGATGCAAGAGCTGCGATTACATCGTATGTGGCCCTCTGTCGCACCATCATATTCTTGAACAAGAATGCGTTATGGGTTATCGCCATAGAATTGAACACGAATGTCAAAAACTGCACGCGGGCAATCAGCACAAGCTCAGGATGCCCGAAAAATCGGGCAATGAGAGGGGCACAGAACCAAAGCACTGCATAAATTGAGAGGCTCACGGCGATGCTGAACCAGAATACCGCATTGAAATCTTTATGCCTGTATTGCCGTCTGTTCGTGAGGGCCGAAGTGAAGCCTCCTTCCTGCAAAGTGTTTGCAATGCCTATGAAGATGGCAAGCATCCCCACAAGGCCGTAATCGGCAGGGGAGAGTTTATTGAGCAAAACAAGACCGAGAACAACGCTGATAAGCTGCTGCACACCGTTGTTCAACCCGCCCCAGAGAAGTCCCTTGACGGTTTTGGTCTTTAGCTCAGAAATGCCCATCAATCCTCCTTTTTCTTACGGATGAATATTGTTGATATTGAGCCGATTATGAATAATATCGCAATTGCTTTGCAGGCCGAGTTCACGCGGTATCCCTTATAGATGGAGTCGGGTCTGAATTCAAATCTTACTTCGTGCTCGCCGGCCGGTATGTTTATAGCTCTGAGCAGATAATTTGCCCTAAAGTGCTCTGTCGGTTTCCCGTCTATATAGGCTTTCCATCCGTAGGGGTAGTAGATGTCTGAGAAAATGGCAGTCTTGTCGTATTTGCAACTTGTCTTATATTCCAGTATGTCAGGAGCATAAGAGGTCAGCACTATTGATGCCGACGAGTCTGCCGGTGTTTCGGTAGATGATACAAATGCGGCGAACGATTTGTCCGTTATTGCAATTTTCTTCAAATCCATCTCCCGAAGCGCTTCACATTCAATGTCCGCACTCTCGGCAATCTCTACTTTATCTACAAACCAGGCGTTGCCAAAGTGGTCCGGGTTGAGCTGGGGAGTTGGCTGTCCGTTTTCGTCCGGGAAGATTATATACTTGGCATTCAGCATATTTACCACGTTCGGTGAAATGTTGTTCCCGCTCAGATGGCGGTCGATGATATCTTGATAGCGGCGCAACTTGGCGGCGTGGTATCCTCCCAACGACTTGAGCCTATATGAAGTGCGGGAGTCATTGAAAGTGTTTGATGTGAGGTTGAATACTCTGAAATATGGATCTTTGTCTTGAAGAATCTGCTCTTCGTATGGCTGGATTGCAAAATAGTTCTTGTCCGACTGTTTTGAGACGAAGTTGTCGTCATTGAAAAAGCGCCTGTTCACGGGGTAGAGGTCGGCGACAATCAATATCCCCAGAATTGCAATCGCATACTCTTTCTTGAGCTTTTCGCTTGCCATAAACCAGAGCGTTGCGGCTCCCGCTGCGACAAATGCAAATGAACGCCACGCATCCGAAGTGAGCATTGCTTTACGCTGGTCGTGGATTATCCCGATAAACCAGTCGGGGAGCTGTCCGAAGTTTGCGGCATCGTATCTCGATGTGAATGAGCAGATTGCTCCTCCAAGAAGGGCAAAGAAAAGTGCCACTCCTCCAACCGAAAGCGCTGCAATTTTTATCCCTTTCTTCAATTTACCCTTCTCAACCTTCCCGCTGATGATGTCGTTCAGTCCGATGAATGCAAGGAGCGGAATCGCAACCTCGGCCACGACAAGTATCGATGACACCGTCCTGAATTTATTGTAATATGGGAAATAATTGAAAAACAACTTGGTAAGGGGCATAAAATGGTATCCCCAAGAGAGGAGGACAGAGAATATCACCGAGGCGAGAATCGCCCATTTATATGCTCCCTGCACCACCATCAATGCCAATATAAACAAAAACAGCACTATCGCCCCCACATATACAGGTCCGGCAGTGAACGGCTGGTCTCCCCAGTAGGTGGGGAAAGATGCCGAGAGATCTCTTGCCTGTGCAGGCGCAACACGCTGTTTCACAAGCTCTTTGTACATCTTTGAGTTTGTCCCCAAATTATAGTTTGACGAGCCTCCCATATAGTTCGGGATGAGGAGCGTCATTGTTTCGTCTATTCCGTAGCTCCACTGCGTGGCGTACTCAAGGCTGAGCCCGGACGTTTTGCCCGTGCTCCCTGTCGTTGATTCCGAAGACAAATCGGAATGCCCGCCGCGCATTGTCTCCTTCACATATTCCGAATTGGAAACTATCTTGCTGTAATTTGCCCCAAGTCCGATTGCAAGAGCTACTGCAAAACATCCCAATGAGATGAACAATTGTCTGATTCTCTTTCCTTTAATGTGCAAAAATGTCTCGGCAATCCCAAACAATGCGGCCATCAGGAAGAGATAATATGTCATCTGTGGATGGCTCAGTGCCCCGATAGCCGAAAAGAGCATCGTCAGAGCCATTCCCAAAAGATATTTGTTCTTCCTGAAAATCAGATAGAAACCTCCGATAACCGGGGCAAGCGAGCCGAGTGCGTATGCCTTGGTTTCGTGCCCGGCCGGAATGATAAGCATAAAATATGTGGAAAAGGTGATTGCTATGGAACCTATCAGAGATATCCAAACGTTCACTCCAAATGCCAGCAGAAGTATGAAAAATCCTATGAAATACCCTATTATGATGGATATCGGGGATGAGAAAAAGAGGTGTGTCGCATTGTAGAAAAATGAGAAGAGTTTGTTTATCGGTTTTGATACTCCGTCTGTCGGAGTGCCCCCGCCGATTTGATACCCGGGCATTCCGGAGAACATCGAATTAGTCCAGTTTGTGGGCGTTTCGGGGTGAGCGGTGTTCCACGAGCGCATCTCCTGAACCATCCCTTCCCAATTTTTGATATCCCCCTGCATTATCACTTTTCCCGAAAGGACTGGTTTGCAGTAAATAAGTGCTATACAAAGAAATACAACGATGGAAAAGATATAGGGAATATATTTTTTAAGTGTCTCTTTAGATTTCATAGGATTGTCGTTTGAATAATTCTACAAATGTAGTAAAAATACTTATTCAACATTGAATTACATTCCTCTGCCGTTATAAACCGGAAGCGGCCAAAAAGTTGTCCGAACTTTTCAGCCGCTTCTGCGTGTGATTGAAAATCAGTCGTTTACCACTTGTTGAGAGGGAGGCCGTTCATCTTCATGCGGGCCATATCCTTTACTTTTGTGATAACGGCTTCGTTCTCGGGATCTGCGAGCACCATATCAATCATATCAACGATGCCTGCCATATCTTTCTCAACGAGACCGCGGGATGTGATTGCCGGAGTACCCACGCGGATACCTGAAGTCTGGAAAGGAGTGCGGCTGTCGAAAGGCACCATATTCTTGTTTACAGTGATGGCGGCCTTTACGAGTGCCTTCTCTGCAACCTTGCCTGTCAATTCGGGGAATTTGGTGCGGAGGTCGATGAGCATCAGGTGGTTGTCTGTGCCGCCGGATACAATCTTGTATCCCTTGTCGGTGAAGGCCTTTGCCATTGCGGTGGCATTTGCCCTTACCTGTTGCTGATATGTCTTGAACTCGGGCTGGAGTGCCTCGTAGAACGACACTGCCTTTGCTGCGATGCAGTGCTCGAGCGGGCCGCCCTGGATGCCGGGGAATACGCTTGAATTGAGCACCTGACTCATCATCTTGGTGACGCCCTTAGGAGTCTTGAGCCCCCAAGGGTTCTCGAAGTCCTTGCCTACGAGGATGATACCGCCACGAGGACCGCGGAGAGTCTTATGAGTTGTAGATGTTACGATGTGAGCATATTTTACGGGATTCTTGAGGAGCCCTGCTGCGATAAGCCCTGCGGGGTGAGCCATATCCACCCAGAAAATTGCTCCGATTGAATCTGCGATTGCGCGCATACGCTCATAGTCCCACTCGCGTGAGTATGCCGATGCACCGCCGATGATGAGCTTCGGCTTGTACTCGTGGGCCTTCCTCTCCATATCGTCGTAGTCGATCATTCCGGTCTCTTCCTTGAGCTGGTAGCCGACTGCCTTGTAGAGAATACCCGACATATTTACCGGAGAACCGTGAGTGAGGTGGCCGCCGTGTGCAAGGTCAAGCCCCATAAAGGTGTCGCCCGGGTTGAGGCAGGCCATTGTCACAGCCATATTTGCCTGTGCTCCCGAGTGGGGCTGCACGTTTGCGTATTCTGCGTCGAAGAGTTGTTTGAGGCGGTCGATTGCGAGCTGTTCTATCTCGTCAACGACTTCGCATCCGCCATAGTATCTGGCTGCCGGATAGCCCTCTGCATATTTGTTTGTGCAAACCGATCCGAGTGCCTCAAGCACCTGATTGCTCACAAAGTTTTCCGAAGCAATCAATTCGATGCCTTCGCTCTGGCGCTCTTCTTCTTTTTTGATAAGTTCTGAAATCTGTAAATCCTGTTTCATTATGGTTATATATTAGTTATAATTATCTTATTCAAGGGACGGCTCGCGCTCCCGCCGTTCATCTTACAAAGTTATAATAAATTCTGCACAAATCCACAAATATCATTTAGCTTTACTCATTCAGTATATTGAAGAAAACTTTTGTCCATTCAGGATATTCCTCAACATACTTCTTTGCAATTTTTCCATCAACTGTTCGGAAAATCAGTTGAGGAGATACATCATCTATTGAATTGTCATAAATATATGCTCGGTCAATAGTTTTAATAATCAGTGCAGCATTAGTTAGGGATTTGTAGTAGCGAGATAATATTTTTGATAGTTTTACCAGCACCATTAGGCCCGGCAATTATACATAGAGTCGGACGGCTATTTTTTTGTTTCATTGCGTACTTTTTCTATTGCCTGTTTCAACATTCGTGCGTGTACCGCTATCATATTTTGGGTGCTGCGTCTGCCTTTTTCTCCAATTCCCTCCATAAGTGCCTGCAGTTGCTCGTCTGAAGGATCAAGGTTGGATGTTAAATCAAAAGTGCCCATATTGTTTACTAATTATAGTGTAATTTGTTTTGCAAGATAATATTATTATTCCATTTATCTGATTTTTATCTCGAGAGATTTGTTGGAGTAAGTGAAAATTTTATCCTTTTTGACATCTTGGCCGACAATGTGGATGGTGATGGTGCGCGATTGGGGCATTCCGGAGTATGTGCCGGTGCACTCCCCGATGCGGAGGGTGGATGCGGCATCGTCCCATTCAAACGGGATTGTGCAGTATTCCCCTTTTTCGTAGCCGTAAGTCACACCGTCGTCTTCATAAAGGGTGAAGTTGCAGTCGGCACCGGCATAAACGTTGAGCGTCAGGCGCGAAGCATCCTGGTCGAGAGAGTGCTTTAAGTGGCTTTCATCTGTGGGGATGATGCTTCCTGCGCGCACAAAGAGAGGCATCCTGTCGTAGGGAGCATCAGCGGCAATTGTCTCGCCACCGGCGGCAGAAATTTTCGCTCCGGAATAGAAATTATACCATCCGCCTTGATTTTCAGGAAGATAGACTTCGCGTGAGCGGGCTTTGTATTTATAGACCGGTGCCACGAGAATAGATGGCCCGAACATATATTCGTCTCCGACATTGCGTCCGTGATTGTCTTTCGGGAAGTCCATTGCCAGGCCGCGCATAATCGTATAGTCGTTTTTCCACACATCCCCGGCAAGCGAATAGACATAAGGAAGCAGTCTGTAACGGAGATTGGTGTAGTATTCCATAGAGCGGCGGGCGGGATGCCCCTCGGGAGCTACGTTGTAAAACTCCCTTGCGGGGAACTGTCCGTGGATGCGGAAAAACGGGACAAATGCCCCGAACTGATGCCACCGTGTCTGGAGTTCGCGCCACTCTTCCGTTTCTTCCTCTGTAGGAGCACCCCAGCTATGGCGATCTTCCACACAGAATCCACCTATGTCCATACTCCACCACGGCACACCGGCCATAGAGAAATTGATTCCTGCGGGGATTTGTGCCTTGAGGTCTTCCCACCGTGAAGCGATGTCGCCGCTCCAGATGGCTGTCGAAAATCGTTGGATTCCGGCAAATCCGCTTCGGGTGAGGAGCAGCACGCGGGCGTCATCCTTTACTGAGCGCTGCCCGGTATAGATTGCATCGGCATTCATCAATCCATAGGCATTCAGATACTTGGTAGAGCTCCCAAGGGCGGTGGGGTTGCAGAGGGCTTTCCAATAATCCATATCCACGCAGTCTCTTATGTTCGGCTCGCTGGCATCCATCCACCATGCATCTATGCCGTAGGGGAGAAGGTGTTCTTCCATCTGATTCCAGAAGAGTTCGCGGGCATCGGCGTTGTAGGCATCATACATCGAGCCCACATATCCTTGCCCCACCCAGTCGCGGATGCTGTCTTCAATTGCCCTGCGGTACATCCATCCTTTTGAGTCAAATTCTTCAAAATGCTCAGTGCCAAGGTAGAATTTCGGCCATACCGAAATCATATAGTGGACTCCGGCATCGTGTATAGAATCGACCATTGCCTTGGGATTGGGATATCTGCTGCGGTCGAATTCGTGGCTGCCCCACTGGTCTTCCTGCCAGTAAAACCAGTCTTGGATAATCATATCTATCGGCATGTCAGCCTTTTTGAAGCGGTCAAGCACTTCATATATATCATTTGAGCAGGTATATCTCTCTTTGCACTGCCATAGTCCCATACTCCATTTGGGCATTACAGGAGCCTTTCCCGTGATATGCCGGTACCCTGAGACCACTTCGTCCAAATTGTCTCCCTTTACGAAATAATAGTCGATGAAATCTCCCATTTCGCTCCAGAATGCGATATGTGGTTCTGGATGGGTTGTGTCCGGTGTAAGGGCGCGGAGCGAGCAGTATGCCACATTGCCGTCGGGCCTCCACTCTATCCTTATCGGCAATTTCTTGCCGGCTTCAAGTTCATAATCAAATTTGTAAGTATTTGGATTCCAGGCAGTACGCCATCTTTCTGCAACAACTTCAGTATTGTCGAGAAAGACTTTCACATATCCGCTGTAGTAGAGCATAAAGCGGAAAAGACCGCTTTCGGCCGGCTCGATGAATCCGTCATAGACGACATTCGCCCCCTTGAGCGGAAAATCTTTGATGAGATATTGCGACAACGCCTTTTCGTTTTCAAGATAGAGGATAGGCTCATCCCGTATCACTGAGTGTCCGGGGGCGTTATATGTGCCGGTGAGAGCCCCTTCCGAGCCGTCATTCCTATAGAGTTTGAAAACTTCGCCAATCTGTGCATAATCTCTCGGGTCGCCGAACCGGCTCATCGAATAGTTGTCCCAAAGGATGCCGTATCCGTTGCTGCTCACAAGGAAAGGGATTGTCACCTTAGTATTGTACTGGATGAGTTTTTCATTGCGCCCTGCCCAGTTGAATTCATCTCCCTGATGCTGCCCGAGCCCGTAAAACGCTTCGTCTGCAGAGACACTCCAATTCTGATAAAGGGTGTAACCATTGTCTGTTCCAAATGATATCGGGGTGATGCTGCATCCGTTTTCGGAGAGGATTGCATCTCCGTTTTTATCATAAAATGAGACGTTTGCACTGTTCAGATCAACTTTCGCTGTCAATTCGGAAGTCTTTACCACCAAATGTTCCTTATCGCTTTCGATGCTCCATTCTCCCGGAGTATTTTTATATACGGCCATCAAGCTTTTGTCTCTGTTGAAATCGCTTTTCATTCCGGAACTTACCCTGATTATTTTGGGTGAAACGACTTCGAGCCTCACATATCGGGCTTCTTTTGATTTAGTCTTGACTGTAACGGCACAATCGTATGCCGTTACTTGTGCGCACGAGGCCACAAAGATGCAGATTAGTGCAAGTGCAAATATCCTCTTCATTATAATACGTATTTGTTCTTTTTATATAAATGGCGGAATTCCTTGGGTGTCATTCCGTGTTTTTTCTTGAACAGCCTTCCGAAATTGGCTATGTTGTTGAATCCGCTGTCGAAACAAATCTCGGAGATTGTCATCGATGTGTCGAGTATCAGCCTGGCAGCGTGCCCAAGGCGGTATTCAATAATATATTCGGTAAGAGT